>JBHJIP010000142.1:0-34891 GCA_050043365.1 Leptolyngbyaceae cyanobacterium | reverse complement strand
TTTTCTGGTTCAAGTGCTTGTCAGGGGGGCTATAGTTGCTAGATCTTCGTGGCGATCTTCGTCTCAGTGGGTTTCTAGGGTGGTCCTAGAGAGGTGGTGCTGGGTGGCGGTTTTTGCCGTCTGGTTAAACACCCGCTCCGTCCCCCAGGCAATATTCTGAAAGAGCTCGGCACAGCTTCGGCTCAGTCCCACCAAGTAATAGCCTCCATCTTGGGCCGGTCCCAAGACCAGGTCATGGCTTTTGAGTTGGTGAAAAGCCTGCTCTAAATGGTGGGCGCTGATGGCAGGACAGTCGGACCCGATTACCACAATTCGTTCTGCATCGGCCTGAAACCCTTGACTAAAGGCATGGTGTAAGCGATCGCCCAAGTTACAACCCTGTTGAGGTCGATAGGCTAACTTAGGCCCGAGCCAGCGCTGCATTTGCCTCAGAGATCCCCCAGCAAAATGGACTTCCAGGGAGAGGCGATCTCGGATCTGTAAGGGACGAGTTGTATCCACAATAAACTCCGTCATTTTCCGTTGTAGATCCGCTGCTTGCTCAGCTCCCAAATAAGGAATCAGCCGCGTTTTGGTTTGGCCTGCAATCGGATAGCGGGTGAATAAAATAAGACGATTTTGGGCAGATAAATTCATGGGTTCAGAAAGATATAGGAAGTCGAGTTCAACCCATTAGGACAGCTTCAAATGTGCAGACCCAAAAAAATCACAAGAGCAATTCCAAGAGAATAGACTTATTGACAGAAGAGTATTTCAAGGCCACTCAGGAAGATCTTAAATCCACTAACTTTGGTCGTTTAGCGACCAGTCGTAGTCGATATACACCACGTCATATTCACCGGCTTCCAAATAAGCTTTCTCTTCGGCGCTCACGTAGTTGCTAATAAAGTTCAGTACCGACCGCTCAGCTTCATTTCCGGCGAATCCATCCTCAACGCCGTAGCTGGGAATCCAATCCTCGCCAAACCATTGAAAGATAGTGGACAAATAGACTTTGCCTTCCGCCTGATCAATCCAGAAGCCGTCTTCTTTTGCCAAGAAGGTTTGGACCTGATCTTCGAGCTGTGCATCCAAAGTCTCGCCCCTAAAGGGCTCATTGCGCAGCAGCGGGCAGCTAATGGCGGCACAAACCAAGGCGGCGTGGATGCGGGGTTCGTTAAAATCAGCCCTGAGAGTTTGATGCTCAATATTGTCGAGGGTTTTGGATTGCCCTTGGATGGGGTGTTGGCGAATGCGCCAGACCCCGACGATATCTTTGATGTCTCTGATCGGATCTTGATCAATGATCGATGCCAGGGTCAGAGAATTATAGGCATTGACCCAAAAGGCAATTTGCTCGGCCTCAGTCCAACTGTTGTACATGTCGTCGCTGACGACCGCGATCGCCCCATTAAACTGATCGAGCTGCTCACGATTTTGCTGAAGTGCTGCATAATCAACCAGTCCATCTGCATCGACATAGGTTGCTAGAACGTCTTGATAGGCGTCATAGGCCGCCTCAAGGTCGGTGTCAGAAACTGAGACGCTGGTCTCGGATTGGGTGGGTGCAGCACCGACCGTGCAACCCCCAAGCAAGATAGAGATTAAAGATAGGTTTAAAACAGTTCTCTTAATCATTAGTAAGTTCCAGGAATGACAAATAGAATTTCAGATTCAAGCTCTGACATTTACATCAAACGGGGTGAAACTGAACCTCGCCTGAGAAACGTCTGAGCAAAGGGTGTCAAAAGTAAACCAATTATTAAAGGGAGCCAAAGTCCCCACCGTTCTAAAGACGTGAGCACCCAACTGGTGTCGGCCAGTGCGATGCGATAGGGCAATGCGAAATAGATAAAGGCCGATAAGCTGATTAAACGAACGCCCAAGTTGCGGCTGGCCACAGAGAACGGGATCAACCACGTAAAGTACCATCCATGAACAATGGGCGATAGCATCAGCAGGCCGATCAAGTAGCCTTCAGCGAACTTTTCCAAGCGTTTTGTTCGCAGTAGCAGCACCACTAATAAGAAGGCTAGGGGCAAACCAAAGAACCGATTTTCCTGGCGGGAGGCCTCCCAAACCATGGCCACAAGGTGAGGGATTAACTCGGCGCTACGACCATAGTTAACAAAGGTCGAATCAGTCGGAATCAGTGGACAAGATTGCAGACCACAAAAGGGCAATGCACTGATCGCCAACGGTAAAGCCCCCGCCAGTAGCACACCAACTGTCAGTAGCCACTTGCCCCGCCGCAGGCTCTGCCAAGCCAAGAAGCTCAGAATCGGCAAAGACATCCACTTCACCGCAATGCTGATGCCAATCAAAACCGCGCTGCCCAGCCAATGTAAGGGGGGCGGGCTGTCGGCTGGACTATGGGGCCGCTCAAACCAAAGCCACGCCGCCACCAGCGGCAACAAAAACCAACTGTCGTAGTGACCGCCCCCCGCAAAGCTATAGATCACGAGGGGATTCCAGGCATAGAGAAGCGTGGCCAAATAGCCAAAGCGACGGCTTAGCAACCAGCAAATACCCAGATCAGCGGCGGTAAAGGCGGCTTTGAACAACAGCACCGATGGGGTTAGGTGGGCCAATAGGCGAAACCCAAACTGAGCCACGGGGGGGTAAATCGCCGAAACATCAGGGTGGTTAATCTGGGACCACCACTCGGTTCGCAAAGGGATCAATGTCTCGGCATTAGGCGGGTAGTCGTAGGGGCTAAGCCCCTGGGTTTGCAGCAAACCCTCCCAGAGATAGCGCCAGATATCATCGCCGGGATACATGGCTAAGAGGAGCAGTCGGGTGGCGATCGCCACGCCCCAAAACCAGCTAGCCGTGACCGAACGTAATCCCCAGGCCATGACAAACCCCGCCCCCATTAACGCCATGCCCCACCAAAATTGCGGCACCGCCGTGGGGTCATTGAGAAAGTCACCGTGGGGCAAGCTCCAGACACTGCTCCAGATCAGGAGCACGGCACTTAGAAACAGAAGGCATTGGTTCAGCCACTGGGAGGTTCCCCGACCATTTTGAAATTGAAGGCCCCCTAAATCCCCCAATGCTGGGGGACTTTGAACGTCCGGCTCCCCCAGTATTGGGGGGTGGGTGGCCTGGGAAGCTCTGGGCGTAGAACCCTGCGCCCCTACATCGGATTGAAACGTTCTGGCATATAAACGGATCAAGGTGGTCAGGATGATTACACCGGCTTTGAAGCTGCCAGAAAGGGTACCCGAGATTTTGGACTTGCCCCCCTGGCGGGGGCGATAGTTGACCGGCAGCTCACAGATGCGCAGCCCCAGTTCCACAGCGCGGGCCTGCATTTCGACCGTCCAGCCGAAACCGCGATCGCCCATCTGAATGTGTTCCAGGGCCTGCCGTCGAATCAGTCTGAGCGGACCGAGATCGTGGTACCGGTAGCCCCAGCCCCAAGCAATCAGGGCCGACGCTAAGCCATTGCCAAAGTTCTGTACGGCGGTAAGCTGGGCGCGCCCCGTAGCGGTGCCGCGCCGGTTGCCCAAAATGAAGTCATAGTCGTTTCGCTGGGCTAGCAGTTGGGGCAGTTGGCTGAGGTCATCACTGCCGTCGGCATCGCAGAAGAGGACCCATTCAGTCTCGGCATCCACCTCTTGCAGCCCCCGCCAGCAGGCTTGGCCATAGCCCCGGATCGGTTCCACCACGACTTCAGCACCGGCTTGGTGGGTGATTTCAACAGTGCGATCGCTACTGCCGTTATCTACCACGCGGATCCGGGATAGGCCCACGGCTTGGAGCGATCGCACCACATCCCCAATGGTGGTCGCCTCGTTCAGGGCCGGAATCACTACCAGAATTTCATCTAAAGCCGTTGCCAACGCCATCGCTCCCCCAAAAGCCCCCCTATTCAACTGGGGCTAGCTGAAACAGAGCTGAGAGCAGCCTGATTGAGGCAAACAAATCTCAGCGGTTTTGGAAAATACTCAGTCTGAGCACGTAAAAATAGCCGACATTAAACAAGATCAAGAAGGGCAGTGACCAATAATGCCGATAGTAAAGGGCCAGAACAAGGGTCAGTACCAGATAGGCCAACATTGATAGTTCCAGCAAGATCGTCCAGGTTTTGGCCGCCCGATATTTCTTCTTCATCCAGTTTTCAGCACTACTGATCACACCATGCTTAGGGGTGCGGACGAATTCTGAGTCTGTTTGGAAGAAGCCCTCACAAACGGCCAGAGATTGGTTGATACTGAGTCCCACCCCAATACTCATCAAGAAAAAGATTTCGTGGGCAAATTTCCAGAAGGGTTTCGTAATGCCTTGCTCATATTGAGATACCAGGTAAAAGCAGAATAAGTTAACCGTCGTTCCCACAAATATGGGCAAATAGACAAACAGGTCTTGCTCCCAATGGTTATGGGAGACATAGATGTGATACGGCAATGACAACAACAAAATCACGAGTAGAAAAACATAGTTGATGTTGTTGGTCATGTGCAGAAACGATTCGAATTTCACATAGAAGGGGATGTTTGACCTAAAAATTTCAGGAAGTAACTTGGCCGCCACCTGACTGGCCCCTTTCGCCCAACGGAACTGCTGAGATTTGAAAGCATTCATCTCCATGGGTAGCTCAGCCGGAACGAGCACATCGGGGAGGTAAGTGCAGCGCCATCCCTTGAGCTGTACACGGTAGGACAGATCCAAGTCCTCTGTGACGGTGGTGTGCTGCCAGCCCCCGGCGTCGTGAATAGCATTCAGTCGCCAGATCCCAGCCGTGCCGTTGAAATTAAAAAAGCAGCCGGAGCGGTTGCGGGCAGTTTGCTCAATGACGAAGTGGCCATCTAGCATCAACGCTTGAATTTCAGTTAGGAGCGAATAGTTGCGATTTAGGTGGGTCCAGCGAGCCTGTACCATGCCCACCCTGGGGTCTGAGAAGTGGTGCACCATATTGCGCAACGTATCGGGTTTGGGAATAAAATCCGCGTCGAAAATGGTGATCAATTCCCCCTTCGCGAACCGTAGCCCATGGTCTAGAGCCCCGGCCTTAAATCCCCAACGATTCTGACGATGAATGTAGTGGAGGTTAGGGTGCTTTTTTTGCAGTTCTAAGACTTTTGCCTGACAAATTCTTTGGGTTTCATCCAGGGAATCATCTAGGACTTGGATGTCTAATTTGTTCTCGGGATAGTCCAGTTGACAAACGGCTTCTAGCAATCGTTCAATGACATACATTTCATTGAAGATCGGCAACTGCACCGTTACGGTGGGCAGTTCAGTTTCTGAAAAGTACTGCAGCGGTTTGGGGGATCGATGGCGATGGCGATAAAAGCGCCATACCATCAGCAATTTATGAAAGCCATAGAGCGAGATGATCGCAAGGATGCCCAGGTACAGACTGGGGACTAGGCCCGGTAGTCCCAACAGGAGTTTTTCTGTCATTTAGAAAATAATTTCAAGGGGGCTGGCTGAGCGCACGGATGACGGAACACAGGTGCTGTTCGAGTTCAGCAACGCAGCTATTTCAAGGTGTTCATACCTTCCGCTATCGTGCCAACTGAGAAACCCCCCTATTGAACCGGTATCAACTGAAATACTGCTGAGATTGAGCTGGGAAAATGGGATAAATAACTTGGATTGATTATGCGGGCCATCCTGTTGCCTCCAAAAGGTTTTGGGGGCGATAGGGGGGCATCACGGCTTTATCTCGATAGCGCACTTCGACGCTAGGGTGCAGAGTCGAAGTCTGCAGATTGATCTCGCGATTAATGCGACCGGCAAGTCTGTAAAGGCCCAAGTCTGCATTAAAAGGGGTTGTCGGGTTAAAGGTCAGGGGCTCAGGAAGCTCACTAAATTCAAATTCCAGCCCCAACCCCAACGATGCGATTTCATCAACTATCCATTGCAGGGCAGCATCGGATAAACCGGTCAGCTCTGCAGTTCCACCGCCAACACACCCGTGGGTGCCAGGAAACCAGATCTGTTTAATCAGCGGAGTCTTGGCCAGCGTTTGGCTACTGGGATCTGTGCTGTTTTGCATGACATTGACGTCAAAGGAGAGACGGTGCTCGTCAATGGCCATGGCATGGAGCGCGTACTGGATCTTGTAATTGAGCTTGTTGTCGTGGAACTGGTACTTAGCGTTAATGAGGTCGTTGATAGGCAGGGTCGGAATCAGTTGCGGAATGCCCAAAGCACCGACGGTATCCCAACAGCCCAACAGGGTGATATCGACTTGAGGGCTACTATTCTCGCTGCGAAATTGCTTAGCATCCTCAGAGTCGGGCTTGATGCCTTTTGCTCGATAGATTTCGTAGGCGGCAGGAATTTGGGTGATGTGTTGGTGAGGCAATAAGCCAGAGCAATAGATCATCCCGGCCAGACTACGAACGGTATAAGCCCCCCGACTGAAGCCAAACAGGTAGATTTCATCTCCTTCGGTGTAGTTGAGACAAAGAAAGCGGTAGGCATCCTGGATGTTTTCATCGATGCCCCAACCAAAGGCACCCCCCAACAGTTTGTCGACTAGGTATGCGTTGGTGCCGAGACCTTCTTCGTAGTAAAGGATCTGGGGCATCCCATCAGCAGCCATAGGTTTGCAGGCTTGGCTAAGTTTGACGACGTTGGTGGGGCACTCCATTTCTAGGGAGTTCCAGGTGCCGTCGCAACAGACAATCAGGCGTTTGGCCATAGGGGTAGATGCAGAGGATGGTTTAGGAATATCACGGGAAATGTGTTGTGCAATCAAGAGCCGCAGCAACTTTACCGGAGAACCACAGGTTGCCTACGGAAAATAGAACAGTGCTGCCTGCCCTTACAGTGGAGCTTAAAGTCGAAGGTATTTTAAGTCTCTTGAGGGCTTTGGCAGTCTATCTTTGCGGTGGTTGAAAAAAACTGTAGCCATGGCCCGCAGCCAGAGCTTTAGCAGCCTCTTTTACAGAACTATAGAGGGGCAAAGGCGCAGAACCTTGGGCTCTGAAAAGGCAAAAAAAACTGCGGAGGAAAACCCTCCGCAGGCTTGTTGAGTCAGGTGTAAATCGAAAGGGTTGTCAGGGGCTACGCCTGAGGTGCCTTAGCCGAAACGGCCAGACACATAGTCACGGGTGTATTCTTCCTTAGGATTACTAAAGATGACCTGGGTTTCGTCATACTCCACCAGGTAGCCGACCTTACCGCCAGCTTCCGTCGCCTCAGCATTGAAGAATGCCGTCTTATCAGACACCCGCGACGCTTGCTGCATGTTGTGGGTGACGATAATGATGGTGTAGTTTTCCTTAAGCTGTTGCATCAGCTCCTCAATTTTGAGGGTGGAGATCGGGTCCAGGGCCGAGCAGGGCTCGTCCATGAGGATTACCTCAGGCTCAATGGCGATCGCCCGGGCAATGCAGAGGCGCTGTTGCTGCCCCCCGGATAGAGATAGGCCACTTTCCTTGAGCTTGTCCTTCACCTCATCCCAGAGGGCGGCCCCCCGCAAGGAGCCTTCTACCAGCTCGTCCATATCTCCCTGATAGCCGTTGATGCGGGCACCAAAAGCAATATTGTCGTAAATAGACTTGGGGAAGGGGTTGGGCTTTTGGAACACCATGCCAATGCGGCGACGTAACTCGGTCGGGTCAACCTCTTTGCTGTAAAGGTCAACCCCGCGATAGGTAATGCGCCCCTTGATGTGGGCACCGGGAATCAAGTCGTTAAGACGATTAAAGCAGCGCAAAGCCGTGCTCTTACCACAGCCAGAAGGGCCAATGAACGCCGTAATCTTTTTGCCAGGGATCTCTAGATTGACCCCCCGTACCGCCATATTCGAGCCGTAGTAATAGCTCGTATTCTCGACGTTAAAGACGCGCTCAAGCCCAGTCGTTGCCGTGGGCGCAGATGTTTCAGATTGCATGGGACCAACTCTCGTGGAACGGACAGGAAAAGACAGCACTAACTAGAACGCTGAAAGCGATTCCGCAAGAAAATTGCGGTGGCATTCATGACAAACAACACCACCATCAAAATGAGAATGCCTGCAGCCGCAATGCCGTGGAACTCCTCTTGAGGACGGCTAATCCAGCTATAGATCTGGATGGGCATTGCCGTAAAGGCAGGCTCCTGAAAGCCAGAGATGGAAAGATCTGGTGCAAAGGGGACAAATGCAGCTGCCCCCACCACAATAATGGGAGCCGTCTCCCCGATTGCTCGGGATAGGGCCAAAATCGTGCCGGTCATGATGCCAGGGATCGCCTGGGGCAAGACATGGGTGCGCACCGTCTGCCAGCGGGTTGAGCCTAAGGCCATGCCCGCCATGCGAATGCTATCCGGCACCGCCTTCAGAGCCTCGCGGGTGGCCACAATAATCACGGGCAAAATCAGCAGCGCCAGGGTTAACCCCCCCGACAAAATACTGCGCCCTCCGGTCAGGGCAAACTCTGTCCCAGGGATCTTTTCAAGCAGCCGAGCGAACACAAACAGGCCCAGCAAACCGTAAATGATTGAGGGTACCGCCGCCAAATTGCTGATGTTAATCTCTACAATCCTGGCAAACTTATTGTTCTGGGCAAACTCCTGCAGAAAGATGCCAGAACCCACACCGATGGGAAACGCCACCGAGGCCGTAATCAACAGCAGGCAGATAGACCCTACAAACGCAGGCCAGACGCCAGCTTGCTCAGGCTTACGGGAAGGGGGCGAGGTCAAAAACCCAAAGCTCAGGTGGGGGAGGCCATCCACTAACACCCCTATCAGCAGAATTGCTAGGACCACCAAGCCGGAAAAGGTGGCAATCCAGCTAATGATTTTGAAGATTTGGTCAATCTTGTAGCGCTTGTCCAGTTGAGACTTAAAGTTGCCGCTATCCGACTGAATAGGCTTCTTAATTTGAGAACTCATTCGTATTTCTCCTGGAACTTACGCACAAACCAGAAGCTGAAGATGTTCAAGATCAGGGTGATCACAAACAGGGTCATCCCCACCGCAAACAGCGTTTTGAACTCAATTGTCCCGTAGGGAGCATCTCCCTTGGTGACCTGCACAATAAAGGAGGTCATGGTTTGGACCGATACCCGAGGATCCAGCGTCAACGTGGGACTCTGGCCTGCCGCCAGGGTGACAATCATGGTTTCCCCTACGGCGCGGGCCACCCCCAGAATGATGGAGGAGACGATACCCGACAGCGCCGCTGGTACTACCACCCCCGTAATCGTTTCCCGTTTGGTCGCCCCCAGGGCATAGGAGCCTTGGCGCAGACTTTGGGGTACGGCAAAAATCGCATCCTCACTTAGAGAGGCGATGGTGGGCAGAATGGCAAACCCCAGCACAATTCCGGCGCTGAGGGCGTTAAACACCGACAGCCCAGGAATAATGTTCTGGAGTACGGGGGTCACCATCAACAGGGCAAAATAGCCAAACACAACCGTAGGCACCCCGGCCAGCACCTCAAGACCGGGCTTTAGCCAAGCCCGCAACTTCCGAGGCGAATACTCACTGAGGCAGATCGCCGCCAGCAACCCCAGGGGAATCGCAATCAGTAGCCCAATGACGGAGGTCAAAAAGGTGCCACACATCAGGACGATCACCCCAAAGCTGGGCTCTGCAAACAGGGCGGTCCAGCGGGTCGAAGTAAAAAAATGTATGGGAGACACTTCGAGAAAAAACTCGATGGTCTCAAATAACAACGTAGCAATGATGCCAAATGTGGTAAACACCGACACCATGGCAAACGCCCCAAAGATAACCACAACGATCTTTTGGGAGAGCTTGCTCAGGGAACGATTAGGCTTCCAGCGATCACTTGAGGAGACACCCCCGGACGCTGGACTTGGAAAGACACTTTCAGTCATAGCGAACCTTGCGGATTAAGCCTGGCATAGATGCGTGGGGTCACCCGGTCTGCCGCAGCGGGCTCGGATGACAACCCATAGATTCCCCAGCATTTCCCGCCCATCGGTCGTTAATTAACGGGGCAACCGGGGAGCCGAAACCACACAAATCTCAACAATAAACTTCTCAACCATAAGTTGAAAGGGGAATTGAGACCAGCAATAGCGAACAACCATTCCAACCAAGGGCTCGGGCCGAGGACAACGGCGTAGTCCTACCACCCCGTTGTCCTCAAGCCCTAACGGTTTCCGAAGCTGAACCGATGGACAGGCTTACTTGGTCTCACCTGCTTCAATCTTGGATTTGGTCTCAGCGTACTGGTCGTCGGACCGGGGCACATAGCCCGTACCGGCCACGAGTTCTTTGTTGGCAGGATCTACAACGAAGTCGATGAACGCCTTAACGGCAGGATCTTCGTCGTAAGCGGCCTTACTGTAGTACATGAACAGAGGCCGAGACAGAGGCGCGTACTCCCCTGCCAGCACGGTGTCTTCGTTGGGGGCAACACAACCACTACCGCCATCAACTTCCACGGACTGCATCCGATCCTGGTTCTCAAAATAGTAGGCGTAGCCGAAGTAGCCTAGGGCATTGACATCCCCTTCAACCCCTTGCACCAAGACGTTGTCATCTTCGCTAGCAGTGTAATCAGCGCGGCTGTCCCCTTCTTCACCATTGATCGTTTCAGTGAAGTAGTCGAAGGTGCCGGAGTCAGTACCGGGACCGTAGAGCACCAAAGGCGCATCGGGGAAGTCAGGGTTGACCTGATTCCAGTTGTCGACGGTGCCTTCAGATTCTGGGCTCCAGATAGTGTTGAGCTCGTCGAGGGTCATACAGACGGCCCAGTCGTTTTCGGGGTTGACGACGACGGAAAGGGCATCGGTGGCCACCGGCACTTCTATAACTTCGATGCCAGCTTCGTTACAATTGGCCAGCTCTTCATCCTTGATGGGGCGAGAAGCACCGGACACTTGGGTCTCACCGCCACAGAATTTTTCAAAGCCACCGCCAGTACCCGAAGCACCCACGGTGATTCTGACGTCAGGGTTAGCCAACTGAAACTCTTCAGCCATGGCCTCAGAGACCGGGAAGACTGTGCTGGAGCCGTCGATGGTAACGGTACCAGCCACATCGGTTTCCTCGGTGGCAGCGGTATCAGTGCCATCCTCGGCACCCGTGTCAGCGGTATCAGCGCCGCCGCCGCAAGCAGCTAGGCCCAGCACAGCCACCAATGACAAAGAACAAGCAAATTTTTTCGATAGCATTTGGGTCACTCTCTCAATTGAAAACTCAGCACACACAGGTGACATCGGGACTATATCGGCTGCACGTAAAGGACAGGTTAAGGAACTCAAATAAAGATCCTGTCCCTTGAATGGAAGCGAGGAGTGGGTTAAAAACTCAGCGATCGCGAGGGGTGGCCCTGGTCCATTCGTCGGCTGTCAGGGTGACCTAAAAATCTGCTAGAGCTGGACTAGGGCGTGTGGACAATCAGCAGCGAAACCCTTGCCGGGCAGGCATTGTCACGCCCGCCCGGTCAAACCAAGCTAGGGGCTGAAACGACTTTGTGGTCAGGCGTCTGATTTTGATTGTCCACAGCCTCTAGTAAGGCTCTATCTGAGCCGCAGCCAGAGCGTACCCTAGCGCACATCTAAATCGGGCAGGATGTGTATAGTAGAGAGATACTGTATACTACATAGCGGAAAATCATCATGGCTACCAGCATTTCCCCGCTGGGCACCAACCCGAGGGCATCAGCGCGTGGTGCTCGGGCCTTACGCAGCATCTTTGAAACGGTTGATGCTCAGAGCTGTCCGGGGCAGTACAACTTCCACATGCACACGGTTTGCTCTGATGGCCAACTCGCCCCAGGGGAATTGATCGAGCAGGCAATTTCGTTGGGTCTAAAGGAATTTGCCGTCACTGACCACCATACTTTAAAGGGCTATTACCAAGCCAAACAATACATGGAGGACTGGCAATGGCGGCACCCAGCCCCTATTCGCCGAGATAGCGCGGGCCGTGTTTCTAGAGGCTTGCCGCGCCTCTGGACAGGGGTTGAAATCACGTCAAAGCTTGCGGGTACCGAGGTTCATATTTTGGGCTACGCCTTTAAACCCAGCCATGGGGCTATTCAACCTTACCTACAGGGCAGTTCACTCCTGGGCGACCGTCGCTTAGCCGAAAATGTGATTCAAGCGATTCAGAGCGCTGGCGGGATTGCAGTTTTGGCCCACCCAGGCCGCTATCGTCGCCCTCCAGAAGAATTAGTCCCTGAAGCCGCAAAGCGAGGCATTGATGGTATGGAGACCTACTATGCCTACAGCAACCCCGCCCATTGGCAGCCCTGCCCCAAGAAAACGCCGATGATGGAAGCTCTAGCTCAGGAATTTCAGCTCCTCAGCACTTGCGGCACGGATACCCACGGCAAGAGCTTAACCCGACGGGTTTAAAAGCAGCCCAACCTTACACGTTTGAGCGATAGGATCTCTGTATCCAAGGCGTCACGCCCTGGATACATTCTTTGTTGAGAGGTGCGTGGACCATTAATGACAGACCCTAGGCCAATAGGGCTTGGGCACGGGTCACGAAACTGTCTGCTGTTAACCCGTTGAACGCCATCAGTTGGGGTGCGCTGGCTGTGGTTTCCCCCCGCTTCCAGGCAAAGGTGTCGCGGGGAGCTGTGCTGCGCAACATCACTGGCTCCAGCATCGCAGAGGAGCCGCCAGTTACTCCAATCACGGCATCCCCATCGAATAACGCAGCAAACCCATCGTCACTCAAAAAGTTACTATCCGCCTCTGAACAGCTCTCCCAAGCCACATCCGTAGGCCGGTAGAGACGACGTGGATTCACGATGGAGACGACCCGAGCGCCAATACCAAGGGCTGCGAGCTGCTCAACCGCATCCAGCACCGGAATTAGAGTCATATCACCAATCACAGCAAACACGACTGTTTTTTCTCCTTCAGTGCCGTGGAGGGCGATCGCCCCTTTTTCCAAAGCTTGTCGCGTTTGCGCCAGCGTAGTGCGAATAGGGAGTAGTGACTTACTCGCCGTAATCGTGATGCCCTTGTTCTGGGCTTTTAATGCCCATTCGTAACAGGCCTGAATGCTATTGGCGTCTACAGGAAAGAGTGGAAAGACATTGCCGTTGCGCATCATCCCGGCAAAATAGTTTTCGATTTCGGGGCGCTGGTGGGTCCAGCCATTGCGGCCCTGCTCTAACGCACCTGCCGTAAATAAGGTCACCGTTGCTGGGGTGGGGCGGCGTAGCTCTGCCATGGCCTGAGTCACCGTCTGCCAAATCGGCAAGCCGTTAATGGCAAAAGATTCATAGGAGCACCAGAGGGTGCGTGCCCCAAATAAAGCCTGGGCAGCCGCTAAGCCTGCACAGGCATCTTCACTGAGGGGCTCATAGACTTGGCCGTTTGGTCCTTGAAAATAGAGGTCATCCACGGTGGGATGCACAATCTTCAAGGCTTGGTTGATGTTGTTAATGCCAGAGGCGGCATTGCCATCGGCATTGGTAACCACAAATTGAGGATCCTGCTGGCCCACATACCCCACAAGCGCCCCCATGGCCGTGGTTGCCACCTTTTTATCCCCCTCCAGTGGAAACTCCTCTAGGGGGAGTTTCCCCAAATCGGGCACGGGAAGTACAGATTCTGTCACCGCTGTTTCGGCATTGGGTCCCCCCATGGATCGCTCAAAGTTGGTGCGAACCAGGTCCCAAGCCGCTGGGGTGAGGGCGCGGGCCTTTAACGCGGCTGCAATATAGTCCTTATCAACACTGTCTCCGGGGTAGAGGTTATGGGACTTGGCCCCCCGCTTATGGACCCCGGCCCCTTTGAGTTGTTTGATGATCAACACCGTAAGGGTGCCGTTCAGGGCCGCCTGGGCGGCTTCATCCGTAGCCGCCAGAACCGCCTGGGTAAAAGCCAATCGCTGTTTGAGGGAAAACGCGGTGCTATCAACATAATCGCCAGGCTGGTCCGCGTCATCAAAGTCCTTGGCATCCACCAGGATGACGTTTTTAAAGCCGTTGCCTCGCCAGTACGCCACCATCGTCTCATTCGACTGGGTGGATACCATGCTGTGGTGCTCTTGGGAATAGCCATTCCACACCAGAATCGGCAAGAAGTTTGTGGTTGATGGATAGGCCGTGGTGAAGTGGCCAAAGCTACTCATAATATAGGGCTCCCCTAAGCCGCCATCTCCGATGGTGACCGGAAACAGGGTGCCGGGGTGCAGCTTGGCACCAGCCATGGCAAAGTGCTGCCCTTGTCCTAGGGGACCGGCAGGGTTCAGCAAGCCTGGAATTTGGCCCGATAGGTGCCCTAACAAACCATGGGTTTCACGGAAGCGATCGCACAGGTCTTGCACGGTTTTAATGCCCATCGCTTCCAGGGAGCGATCTATAAATACCGTGCTGTAAAAGCCAGGGGCATGGTGCCCCACTTCTGTAATTAGATTTTTGTGCCCCAACATGACTAGGGAGGCAATGGCATCGGCAATACTGGCAAAGCCGCCAGGGTGCCCCGATTGCTTACTGGCCGTCATCTGTAGGGTGAGATATCGCAACGCGTCTGCTGCCAGCAGGGTCTGGTATACCGCCGCCGGATCGTCAACCGCCGAGATGGATTGGGATGAAGGTGCGATCGCAGGCGCTTGACCATAGGCTTCAAAATCAGGAAGCGTCTCAGCAAAATGCTGAATACCGTTGCAAAAAACAGGAGCCTTTGTATATGAAGTCGCTACGGTCAATTCTCTAAATACCTTTTGCGTCAGAAGAGCAATATTTCGAGAGCTTTACCCGGCGGATTCCTTGGGACTCAATGGAATGAGCCAACCATCCTTAGTTCCTATAACCAGGCACAGCCATCACCCGTTGTGGATACAGTAAATCCATGGTCCATCAATTATTGATTTTAGTCAATGCAAGCATAGTGGCTCATAGATTGTAGAGCTGCTGCCTCTGGCCCAAAGTTTCTGGGATGCCAGGGAACTTCAGCTTGCCTGACTGGGTCATCAAGCCCATTCCCGTGTATCTACGCTGTTGAGACCGCAAGCTAGAGACAGAATGCTTACTGCAGGGATCTTTTTCGTGAAGTTTTCATGAAGATACGCTTACGAAGCTTGATCATTTATGAAAAAAAGGTGATTCTTCAATGAAGCTGCTGTAAATTCTACGGTAATTGTACTTACTGCTTCTAACTGTGATCTGGACTTTTCGCAGATAAGCTGGTGAAGATTTTGTTGATCGTCAAGGCCCAAGCGCTCTTTCTCGTGATGTAGCTATTTACTAAATGCTGTTTTAAGGGTAATGCTATGAAGCTTTTATATTTGACTCGAAACCCTTTCGATTGGGTGGTTGCAGGACTTTTGGCTTCCCTACTAGGTTCTGCCTCGCCCGCTGAAGCGGTTACCTTAGGTTTTGCTCCTATTGGACTTAAACCTGCAGATGAGTATAGTCGTGTGGTATCAGAGGTGGCCGCAGATGCAACTGATAATCCTATCAACAATTATCAGTCCTCTGTGACTGAGGCGGCGACTAGCAATACCCCTGCGATTGATACCCCTTTCGAACAAGTTTTAACAGGTGCGGGCTATAACACAACTATTATTCAGAGTATTGTTTCGAGAACCACTGAGCGTTTATCGGACAGTATAGCCAACGCTGATGTGTCAATTTTCGATTTTGATGGGAATCAAGTAGGCTACCTAATTGCAGATTCTGGAATCTCATCCTTTTCCGTGAGTTCTGACTCCAAAAAGAGCTGGAGATGTAAGAGGCTCCAGAAACTGATGAGAACGGATCCCGATGCAGCCCTTACTGCGGATAGGTCTGTTTGTTGGAACAAGTAGCTGAAGCAGTACTATAAATTCACACCATGGACTAACCGAGTCGTTTACACGGCAAAGAATATCAATCGGATAATACTAGGGGCCGTGGGCAACCAACGGCGGAACCTTTCTGGTCGGCATGATCACGCCCGTTCTGATGAATCAGGTTAGAGGCTGCAACTGTCTTGTCGCAAGGAATCTGACTTTAATTGTCCACAACCCCTAGTGCGATTGAGATATTTTTATTTCAAATGTTATGCTTCGCTTACTAGATTTAGGTGTAAATAGTGCCATCAGGCATGATTGCGCCGGTCAAAATAGTGCCGGTTAGCTTGACCATGACCTTGTCGCCGATCGCCACTTTAGAGCCGCTTAAGTCTGCACCGCTTAGGTCTGCACCGCTTAGGTCTGCACCGATTAGGTTAGCTTCCCTTAGGTTGGCATGACTGAGGTTGGCCTGCAGCAGATTGGCCCTAAACAGGTTGGCTTTGGAAAGATTTGCGCGGTTAAGATTGACTTTATGCAAGAATGCGTCTTGCAGATTAGCTAGACTCAGATTGCAGTTGCTAAGATTACGCCCTGAGAAGTCCTTTTCTTTCAAATTTGCCCCTTGTAAATCAGAGCCGCTTAAATCAGGATCTTGTTTGCGGTTACGGCTGCTCGATTGTGAGGGACCTGCTGAGGTTGTCTGATTATTCTGCTGATTCGTGGCGCTAAAACCTTGACCAGGATACCCACCACTCCAAGTATCTCGATAGTAGTTGCTGCTAGCTCTACCAGTGCCGTTACTACTGGATGATTCTTGAGGCGGCTTAGGTGTTGCGGCATGCTGTCGATATCGGGTATTGGCTTCAGCAGCTCCGTTCCCATTGGACGAATAGGTTGAGCTTGGGTTGGTGTCATTGCGTTTATCACTGCGGCTATCACCATAACTGCGATATTGGGTGCTTTCGGGCCGGTAGTATTGGCGAGAGCGATAGTAACTGCCATAGCCGTTATGGCGATCGCCGCCAGGGCCATCGGACTGGCTGGTTCTGGAGCGATAGCCGCTGTAGGATCGGGCTCTGGAATAAGACTGACTTGAGCTGCGATAGCTGCTCTGGCCCCGATTGACGGCTGGGTTACCCACCTTGGCCTGAGACCGCAGATAATCTCGGGCCTGGTTCAGATGCTTAATCTTCTCTTGGGCTTTTTCTTGCAGCCGCAAATTTTCCTTGGGCAGACGATCCGGATGCCAAATAAACACCAAGTCCTTATAGGACTGGTTGATCTCATCCATAGAAGCACCAGGCTCTAACTCAAGCGTTCTGTAAGCGTTCTCAAGCTCTCCCATGCAGCCGTCCGTAATTATGGATGCCCAATGTTCAGTTGAATTGATGTCGGCAATTTTGACTCAAGTATCAGATTGAACTCTGACGCTAAACGCAAAATCAAAACTGCTTACAACTTAATCCGTCTAAGACCAGTAGCCATTGCTGCTGATCAAATCCCTTTCATTGTAGAGGGGTGGTGACCGACTCCTCTTTTGATACTGGCCTTAAGGCTATGCGACCCCAGAGCAATCCGCAGGTTTTTGCTCATTCGCTTAAGCTTTCTATCAACATTTATGATCGTGCTGAATACAGGTCGATCATCTGTTCGGTCCCATGATCGATCACAGTTTCGATAGCACTATTCGTCGCAACATCAGCCGACACTCCGCTTTTTGTGTTCGTTGTAGCATGGCACCCGACATCCTTAGGCTCCTTTCACAATAGGGTAAGAGCAGGCAGCCCCTAAAATCGAGCCGCATTTTCAGCGACGGATTTGGCCCCATCGCCGCAAAAACCCGCAGCCCAGTTTGAGTTGAAGCACTGCCCACCCTACACTTTGCCATCTCATGTCCCGACTGAGATGGCAACCGCTATAAAACGCCAAGCATTGGCCAAAAATCGCGAAGCCTTGATAGCGATTTTGCAGTTGGCTAATGCTCTCTTTGCGCAAGGCCAATCGGTTGAGCAAGTCGTGGAGCTGATGATGCCTCTCTGAAATGACCAAGGCAGCCTATTTTTCTCTCACTGAAGTTTGCTAAGTCGTGTTGGGAACTTTCTCTGGCAAGGATTTTAGCCTCTGAGTCTACGATCTCCTTCCCAATTAGTTCGCGATTCATCTGCGGGCGGGAGATGAAGTTGATCCAAATCGCTTCATCGAATTGACGTTCCTGGGTCACTAGCCGATAGGGGGTGACCAGGCTGCATCCCGATTATTTACAGATACTGAGTTCATGGTTGAGCTGTAGATATGCTTTGGCGCTGGGAAATTTGGATAACAAACTCGGTTCCCTGTCCGGGTTCCGACAGGCATTGAATTTGGCCACCATGTTTCTCTGTAATGATTTGGTGGCTGATAGACATGCCGAGCCCAGTTCCTTTCCCGACTATTTTCGTTGTAAAGAATGGGTCAAAAATCCGCTGCTGGACCTGTTTTGGCATCCCAGGGCCATTATCTGAAATCCGAATGGCAACCTGGCCCGGTTCAACCCACTGTGTCTGAATCGTAATGGTGCTAGGCGATTGCTTAATCATTTCGCTGGGGCGATGTTTATCCCTTTCTTCTAGGGCATCCAGGGCATTGGCCAAAATATTCATAATCACCTGATTGAGTTGGCCAGGGTAGCATTCCACCAGTGGTAAATCACCGTATTGCTTAATCACTTGAATGGCGGGTCGGTCAGGCGTAGCTTTGATGCGGTGCTCCAAGATCACTAATGTGCTGTCAATCCCGGTTTTGATATCGGCTTCCTTGCAGTCAGCTTCATCCAAACGGGAGAAGGTGCGCAAAGAGCCCACAATTTGGCGAATGCGATCGGCCCCCATTTTCATCGACGATAAGGTCTTGGGTAAATCTTCTCTGAGAAAGTCTAGATCAATGTCTTCAATTTCAGCTTGGATAAGGTCTGAAGGGGTTGGGTATTCCTGTTGATACAGCTCAACTAAACTGAGCAAGTCCTGAGTATATTGGTCGGTCGGTAAGATATTGCCGTAGATAAAGTTAACGGGGTTGTTGATCTCGTGGGCCACCCCAGCGACCAGTTGTCCTAGGGAAGACATTTTCTCGCTTTGAATCATTTGCAATTGGGTTCGTTGCAATTCCTCCAGGGTTTGCTCTAATTCTTCTGCTTTTTTCTGGAAGGCAACTTCTGCCTGCTTTTGAGCCGTGATGTCTCGTATGATCGTGGAAAGGTAATCCACTTCTCCATCCACGCCCCTATGGGCAATGATCACCTGGGATACCGGGAACTCCTGCTCTGCTTCCCAAGTCAGCACGGCAGTCTCTCCTTGCCAAACCCCATCGCGGATGGCAGCGGGAATGCCTTCGTTTAGAATAATTGACCGAGCCCAGTCAGGATGGTGCTGGCCCAGAGGATGTCCCGCAATATCTAAGTCTGGCGGTAGTTTAAGCATGCGATGGCCCGCCGAGTTCAGATAAAGTTGCTCGCCTTGCATATTGGAGATGCCGACCAGATCGGAGGTGGTATCGAGGATAGCCGTTAGGCGAGATTGGGCTTCTTCAAAGGCTTTGCGATCGCTAATGTCTCGGGCAATGCCTTGGAAGCCAATCGCCCGCTTATCGGCATCTTTGATGGGCGAGTTATTACAGGTCACCCAGATCCAATGGCCATCCTGATGGCGAATGCGGAACTCTAAATCGGTTTGACGCTTGCCCGTCGCAAAAAGCTTTTGGGTAGACTCCATCAACTGGGGTATGTCATCGGGGTGGACCAAGAGGGCAAAGGGCTGATTGAGCAAATCCTCAACGGCATAGCCCCAAACCTTAGTGAGTTGGGGTGAAAGGTACTGAAATTCGCCATTAGCGTCAATTTCGTAAAGCAGATCGTTGGCATTTTCCACGAGGCGGCGGAACTTAGCCTCGCTTTCGGCCACTGCGACCTCTGCTAACTTGCGATCAGTAATGCTGAGTCCCGTACCCCGAAAGCCGATCACGTCTCCCTGCTCGTTCAGAATCGGTACACCACTAACTGCGGCCCAAACCACTTCACCCGTGGGGGTGATATCGCGATGCTCTAGGGTGAACGCTGATTTATCTGCCGCTGCCTTTTGGATGACATCCCGCACATGGGGGACATCTTCTGGGGCCATAAACTCATAGGGGCTATGTCCCAGCAATTCATCAGGGCCGTATCCTTTAACTGCTTTGGACTGCTCAGTGACAAAGGTATAAACTCCGTCTAAGGAGATTTCCCAAACGTATTCTCCGGCGGCTTCAGTCACATCACGGAATCGCTTTTCGCTTTGGCGCAGGGTGGCTTCTATGGCTTTGCGATCGCTAATGTCTTGGGCCAGACCAATCATGCCAACCACATCCCCTGCTGCATTGCGCAGGGGCGCTTTTGTGCTCAGGTAAGTGCCGATTTCCTCTTCAGAAACTGGCACTGCCTCTTCAAAGCGTTGCAAGACGCCTCGGGCCATGACCTCGCGATCATTCTCAACCATGGCTTCAGCAATCTCTGTAGGAAAGAAATCGAAATCAGTCTTGCCAATTACAGCCGCAAAGGAGTGCAGATAGAAGTCGGCCAGGTTGAAATTTAGAGCAATGTATTTGCCTTCTTGATCCTTAGCAAAGAAGAAACCAGGAATTGCTTCTAGCACTGATTTCAAGAAGGTGTTGGCATCTTTGAGTTCTATTTCTAGTCGTTTGCGATCGCTAATGTCCTGGGCTAAACCAATGACGCCAATTACATCCCCTTCCGCATTGTGAAGCGGGGCTTTTGTACTCAAGTAAGTGGCAGTTTCTGAAGGGGAAACCGGTACTGCTTCTTCAAAGCGTTGTAAGACCCCTTTGGCCATGACTTCGCGATCATTTTCAAGCATAGATTCAACAATCTCTGCAGGAAAGAAATCGAAATCACTCTTGCCGATCACTTCTGAGATGGAATGCTGAAAGAAACGGGCCAAATCTGAATTTACAGTGATGAACTTGCCGTCTCGATCTTTAGCGAAAAAGAAACCAGGAATTGCTTCTAGTACTGAGGTCAGGAAAGAATTGGTATCTTTTAGCTCCGCCTGCGCCTCCAACTGCTCTGCCTCTAAAAGTTTGCGATCGCTAATATTTCGCACTACAGACAAAACACAGGGTCGATCACCATAGTTAAAGGGGATACCCGCTACCTCAATGTCGATCAAGGAACCATCTTTATGCAAATCGACAGCCTCACCCATGAAACGTTGCCCTGCCTGAAGCGTTTCTATGAATTCAGCAAAGATGGGTAAAGAATCAGGATGAACATAATCTGACGGGGCGAGTTGAATAAATTCGTCATAGGTATATCCGTGCATCTTACAGACAGCAGGATTAACGGTGACGATTTTACCCGTGCTTATATCTTGAATGAAAATGCCGTCATTGATAGATTCAAAAATGCTGCGGTACTGATATTCCTGTTGTTGTAAAGCCGTCTCAATTGCTTTCCGGTCCGAGATCTCAAAGGCTGTGAGTACAATGCGATATACGTTCCCATTTTCATCTTTGAGCGGGTTCAGGGTCGTTAACCACCAATGGTTTTGATCCTGGAAAGGTATGAACTCTTCGTAGGCAATGGGGGTGCCCGCCGCAACGCATTGCTGATATCTCTGCCGTATTCGTATTCCTTGTTCATCTCCCAAAAGCTCTTCAGGCGTTTTGCCAACAACCTCGGTCCTTGGGATACTCGTATTCCGCTCAGTGGCTGGATTCCAGTCCACAAAACGGAAATCACCATTCGGCAACACATCAATAAGGACAATGTTGTGCTCGACTCCTTCATAGGTGTTGCGGAGAAGCTGGGTCTGCTTGTGGAGTTCGGCAGCAGCAGTTTTACGTTCGGCGTCAAGCCGCTTTCTCTTGCTAATATCCCGACAAGTCTTATGGAGAAGCTGACGCCCGTTATTGTAAATTGCTGTCAACAACACCTCTGCCCAGAACACTTCACCGTTCGCCCGTTGGTATACCCACTCAAAACGATGGCCCCCCTGCTGTAGGGCCATGGCAATCATATCGTTGGCTTTCCCAAAAGAGGATTGACCATCCGGTTGCATCTCAGGAGACAACACTGATGGATGCGCTGCCAGCAACTCTGCCTTGTTGGTGTATCCCATCAAGTTGGCGGCTGCCTGATTGCAGTTAATAAGCAAACCGTTTTCGAGCCATGCCATTGCTTCCGTAGAGGTGTCGAAAAGCTGCTGGAGCAGGGGCTCTTGACCGAAGGGGGATACCGTTTGGGAGTTAGCCTCAGCCCCAGTTAGGTCTGTGGAAGGCTGGATCACTTGCCGCAATGTAAGGTTCTGCTGAGCTAATGCGGCTTGGGCCTGCCGCAGGGTTTGGTGCAGTAAGTCACTTTGGCTTGAATCTGCCTCCTTTAGGTTTAGGCAAATCGCCTCAGCTTTCGCCAATATCTGCTGTAGAGAAGCGTGGGTATCTTCTAAAGTGCTTAAGTTGAGTAAGGGATTGTTGTGCGACATACTTTTTTCCCTGATCCAGTTGTTCAAACTAATGACAGCAGGGTAGACCTGGGCTCAATCAAGCGTTCCAATCGTTTGCATGGACTAGATCTACAATTCTTAGCATTCCCACTGGTCGCATGAACTCCCCTGGTTTACCTCAGGCGCGATAAAGTGCCTAATTCGGCATCATTGGTGGTTCCGCGAATGTACTGAAAACCTTTGCCTGCGTCGGTATCACCGGCCCAATACCCTAGAGTTAGGGCAACCTTCATAAGGGTTTCCTGCGAATCTCACGTTTTTCTGTTTATGGCTTCTCCCCTCCCAGACCTGACTGCGGCGCTCGTCCGGGATCCGCTGGTGGTTACACCCGCAACGATATTGGCCGAGGTGATCGCCCTGATGGCCAACGCCCAGCCCCAGCCTGGCGATATTGATGTGGGGCGCTGTAGCTGTGTGGTAGTGGTGGCTGACGGGCGGGTGGTAGGGCTGCTGACGGAGCGGGATATGGTGCGCCTCATGGCGCAATCTACATCTGAAGGGGAGCTGTTCGTTGGGGAAGAGATAGATTCGCCCGTTTCTACGCTAAAGGTGTCCGATTTGGCCGACGGCCCATGGGTTCAGTTGCAGCTTCAGCGGTGCCGACATCCTTTGCCAGTTTTGGATCAGGACGGTGATTTGGTGGGGTTACTCACTGCCGAAAGCTTGGACGCGGCACAAGACCAGTTCCAGAATGACCTTGATCAGAACCCCTCGGTTAACACTCCTCTCGGCGGGCAGAGTTGTCCCCGTCTCGTTATGTCGGCTCCCGTGGGCATCTTTCGCCATGATGCCGATGACAACTGCATTTACGTCAACGATTGCTACGGTCAAATTACGGGACTGACGCCTGAGACTGCCATGGGAGAGCAGTGGCAAGCCCAGTTGCATCCCCAAGATCGCGATCTCGTCGTTGCAGCCTGGGCGCAATTTGTAGCGACCCAAAGGGCTTTTAATCTGGAATATCGATTCCAATGGGCTGACGGTACCGTCAAGTGGGTTTATGCCCAAGCCTCAGTCGAGCAGGACCCTCAAGGACAGGTGATCGGCTACATCGGCACAATTACTGATATCACTGATCTCAAACAGGCTGAAATCGTCCTAGCCAATCGTGAAACGCAGCATCGAGCCATGCTAGCGGCTATTCCCGACCTGCTGCTTCGTGTCGGAGGCGATGGCGTTTATCGCGGCTATGTCAGCCCAAATCGAGACCTGGCGATCGTTCCCGTTGAATCTGACTTAGTGGGTCAATCCATCCATGATGTCTTGCCTGCCGAGTTGGCAGACCAGCAGCTACAAGCAGTTCACATAGCGATTCAAACCGGCGAGCTGCAGCGGTATGAGCAGCAATTACAAGTGGAGAGTCGACTGCAGGACGAAGAGGTCCTGGTGATCAAAAATGGTGACGATGAAGCCCTGTTGATCATTCGCGATATTACCGAGCGGGCACAGCTTGAAGCTGAACGCAAACGGGCCGAAGTTAAGCGCCAGCAGATGGAAGCAGCCCTGATTCAGAGCGAGGCCAGGAATCGAGCCATCATCGCAGCTTTGCCGGACTATCTATTTTGTGTCGGCGCTGATGGCGTGTATCGAGATGTCGTGACCCATAAGCCTGAACTCACCCTATTCCCGGCGGAATTTGACCCAGTGGGCCTCTCAATGACGGATGTTTTGCCTGAAGAGATGGCCCGCAGACAATTGCATTACCTGGAGGAAACCCTACAGACGGGTGACCTGCACACCTACGAACAACAAATTCAGATCGAAGGCCAAGTGCGCAACGAAGAGGTCCGGGTCGTCAAAAGTGGGCCAGACGAAGTGCTGTTTATGGTTCGTGACGTTAGCGAAAGAGCACAACTCGAAGCCGAACGTAAACGGGCAGAAGCGGCGCTGATTAAAAGTGAGGCGCAAAACCAGGCGATTTTGGCGGCCATCCCCGATTTAATTCTGGTGTTTAGCCCCGACGGCATTTATCGCCGCCTGGTGAACCCTCATGTTGGTTTTGATTCTGTTCCACCAGAGGTGGATCTTATCGGCAAACATGTCGGCGAGGTGTTGCCCGTCGATATTGCTGAACGACATTTGCACTATCTACAAAAAGCCTTTAGCACTGGAAAACTGCAGGTATTTGAGCAGCGTATTCAAGTAGGAGAGGCCTATCAAGATGAGGAAGTCCGGGCGATTAAGAGCGGTGCAGATAGCGTTTTGCTGATGATTCGCGATATTAGCGATCGCAAACAGGCTGAACGACAGCTTCAAACCCTGATTGAAGGCACCGCTGCCACCACTGGCCAGGATTTCTTCTCAGCATTGGTCAGCCACATTGCACAGGCTTTGCAGGTTGACTACGTCTTAGTGACTGAACAAATGGGTCGTGAGTTACAGACCCTCGGATTTTGGGCGAATGGCGCTTTGCAGCCCACCTATCTCTACGGAATTGCCCACACGCCTTGTGAGCAGGTCTTGCAAGCGGGGCAATTCTACTGCCCCGATGCTGTGCAAGACAGCTTTCCGAAGGATGCTGACTTGGTTGAATTGCAGGCCGAGAGTTATCTGGGCGTGGTGCTCACGGGCAGTAAGGGTCAGGTGATCGGCCATCTCTGCATTCTGGATCAGCAAGGCATTCAAGTGCCCCAGCGGGCTGAACAAATTTTGCGGGTGTTTGCAGCTCGCGCCGCATCTGAGTTAGAGCGCCAGCGAACCACTAATGCCTTAGAGCAGTTGAATCAAGCCTTGGAGGTTAAGGTTGCCAAGCGGACTGCTGCCCTGCGGGAACGGGAGCAGTTTTTGCAAACAGTGCTAGATGCCTTTCCCCTTTCCGTTTTTTGGAAGACGCGAGAGTCCGTTTATCTCGGTAGCAACCGCAACTTTCTACAGAATGCTGGGTTGGCCTCTGTGACGGACCTAATTGGCAAAACCGATCATGACTTGCCTTGGAGCAAGGTTGAGGCCACCGCTTATCAACAGGATGATCGCCAAGTGATGCGCTCTGGTCAGGCCAAGCTTGGCATTGTTGAAACCCAAATTCAGGCCGATGGTCGCCAAGCCTGGGTTGAGACTAATAAAATGCCCCTGCGTGATTTAGTGGGTGAGGTGATTGGTGTCTTAGGCACATATCAAGACATTACGGTTCGCCAGCAAAATGAGATTACCTTGCAAAACCTGATTGCGGGCACTGCTACTACAGGGCAAGATTTTTTCCCCGCCTTGGTGCGACATATTGCTGAGGCGCTAGGGGTCTGCTACGCCATCGTTAACGAAAAAGTGGCTGCAGAATTACATTCTTTGGCTTTTTGGGCAGACGATCGCCTGCAACCCAATTTCCATTACGCAATTGCGAATACCCCCTGCGAGTTAATGCTGCAGATCGGAGAACTTTACTGCGAATCAGGCGTCAGCGATCGCTTTCCTAAAGATTCCAGCTTAGTTGACCTCGACGCAGATAGTTACCTGGGCGTTGCCTTGCATGACAGCCAGGGCAACGCTATTGGCAATCTCTGCATTCTGGATCGTCACCCCATCCCAAATCCTCAACGAGCCAAGCAGATTTTGGGAGTATTTGCGGCCCGCGCTGCTGCTGAACTGGAGCGACAGCGCACCAGAACCGCCCTAGAGCAACTCAACCAAGCCCTAGAGATAAAGGTGACCGAGCGAACTGCTGAATTATGGGAACGGGAACGATTCTTGCAGACCGTGCTGGATACCTTTCCACTGTCTGTATTTTGGAAGGATCGCAACCTGGTCTATCGTGGCGGCAATCGCAATTTCCTCAAAAATGCTGGGTTGACCTCTCTTGCTGAACTGGATGGCAAGACAGACTACGATCTCCCCTGGACTGCTGCCGAGGCGGAAGCCTACCGGGCAAACGATCTCGAAATCATTACTTCGAATCAGCCCCAGTTAGGCATCATCGAACCCCAGCATCAGGCCAACGACCGCGAAGTCTGGTCGGAAACCAGTAAACTCCCGCTTCATAACCTAGAAGGGGAGGTGATTGGCCTCTTGGGCACCTATCAAGACATCACCGCACGTAAAACCGCTGAAGCCGCTATGAAGCAGCAGTTGGCCGCGATCGAGGCGGCCAGTGACGGCATTGGAATCTTGCAAAATGGGGTCTATATCTATGCCAATCAGGCCCACTTGGCCCTGTTTGGCTACAGCCAGTCCACTGATCTGCTGGGGAAACCCTGGCATATTCTTTGCTCCCCAGAAGAAGTTCCGCGGTTTGAGCAAACCATTTTCCCAGTATTGGCTCAAGAACGGGTCTGGCAAGGGGAAGGGGTCGCCACTCGCAAAGACGGTTCCACCTTTACCGAGGGCATCTCTTTAACCCTCACAGAAGACGACCTGCTCATCTGTGTCTGCCGCGATATCAGCGAGATCAAGCAGGTCCAAGCTCAACTGAGTCACAATGCGCTCCATGACCCCCTCACCGGGTTACCCAACCGCAGCCTATTGCTAGAGCGCATTGACCTAGCGATTCAACGGTCTCAGCGCTTGCAAGACCATCAATATGCGCTGCTATTTCTAGATTTGGATCGATTTAAGGTGATCAACGACAGCCTTGGTCATGCCGTAGGCGACCAACTCCTAATCGAGATCGCCCAGCGGCTCAAAACCCATCTCCGCACGATTGATTTGGTTGCCCGCCTGGGTGGGGATGAGTTTGTGATTTTGCTCGAAAACATCCACACCACTGAAGAAGTGGTACAAATTGCTGAACGAATTTTGGCGGATGGGCGTAACCCTTTCACCCTAGATGGCCATGACATTTTCACCAGTTTCAGTATCGGCATCGTCATGGGCAAAGCCCAGTATCAACAGGCGTCGGACTTAATTCGAGATGCTGACATTGCCATGTATCGTGCCAAGGCTAAAGCTCTAAATTCTTACAAGTTTTTTGATGCGGATATGCATGTACAGGTTCTACAGCGCATGACCCTAGAAACAGATTTGCGCAGGGCTCTAGACCATCAAGAATTTACCCCCTACTATCAGCCAATCTTTAATCTCACTAACCAGCGACTCGTCGGGTTTGAAGCATTGATCCGTTGGCAACACCCCACCCAAGGGTTAATTCCGCCGGATCAATTTATTCCCATCGCAGAAGAAACGGGTCTGGTGGTTGCCATTGACGCCTGGATGCTGCGCCAAGCCTGCCAGCAAATGGCCATTTGGCAAGACCAATTTGCGGTCCATTTCCCCCTCAAAGTCAATGTCAACCTTTCTGCCCAAGACCTGCGTAAACCTTCCTTAATTGCCGATATTGATCAGATCCTAAAAGACACTGGATTGTCTGGAAACCTAATCACCTTAGAGATAACAGAACGTATGGTGATTGCGGATATTGAGCAAACGATTGCGGTGCTAGCGCAACTTCAGGCCCGACAGATCAATATCAGCATTGATGATTTTGGTACGGGCTACTCTTCCTTGAGTTATCTACATCGACTGCCCGTGCATAGTTTAAAAATTGATAGCTCATTTGTGAGTCAAATGCAGTCGGATCGTCGCAATTACCAAATTGTCAGCACGATTATCGCCTTAAGCCGTCAGCTTAGTCTAACTACCGTAGCAGAGGGTATTGAGACGGTTCAACAACTTCAAAGCTTGCAACAGTTAGGCTGCCAATTCGGCCAGGGTTACCTGTTAGCAAGTCCCCACTCGGTCCACGACATTGAAACCCACTTTTTAAGCCAGAACTCAGCCCTGGAGAACGCAAATTGATTCCTTATGGGCATAATTTTGTTGACACAGAAAATTTAGATTTCTTAGGTAAGATCTAAGAAAGGATTTACTCAGAAATGAATGATAGATATCATTTATTTCCACAGGAGTAGTCTCCCAGAGAAACGGTTGCTTTGCAGTCCAGACGGCCCATTCAAGAATGAAGTGCAACACCTGCCAAAAGCCACTCTTGATGGGGCAAAGGAGATATCTCATCGAACAGGACGAAACCCTTTCTGCTGTAGGGACGGCAAGAAATCCATGTACTCAGATCCCTAAGAGCGTTTCCAGCAGCTTTGTGCAGGCCGTTGCACTTGAGATTTGAATCTACGCTAGTTTTAATTGATGACAGCCCCTAGGCTCGAATGAATGTATTCAAATTGGGCTTCAGGACTATAGAATTCTCTTCTCTTCTCAGAGTTATTGAAGAGCGATAAAGTTATTGACAGTGTTCAGACAGTGCAAAATGGGGATGATTTTCACCCCGTTTCTACCCACTTTACGTATGAGCAGCTATTTGCGTCGGAAATAAGCGTAGAAACTGAGGGCGATCGCCGTCGCCGAAATAATGGTCATCACAGTTCCCGGTGCAAACTTGTTGAAGCCACCGAGGTCAATGAAAATGAAATACCCAACATCGAGCAAACCACCCACAAGCGCTGAGATAAATATGGCAGCGATGCTGTTTCGCCAAATAAATGCGCCACCGATGATCGTCACCATCCCGCCCCAAAACAGATTAAAACCATGCTGATTGACAACCGCACCAGCCGCGTCGGGATAGTCCATCACCAAACTTGCAGGATCAACGCCATCTGCAATTCCGGCGATCGCCCCCGCCGTCTCCTGAGAAATAGTCAAAACTCCAGCCAAGGCATGAACAACTCCCCAAATCACCCAGAGGATGGCGGAAATTTTCAGTAGTGTGGAGGTTTGTTGTTGATTAAGCCCCATATAGTTAATAGGTAGAATGTACGTCCAGAGGTCAAACACTTAGTTCAATCGATTATGAACTTGAAGAAAATGAGTATCTATGACCCGCTTGTCAGTCAGAAACCCTGAAATTTTTCCCGCTGACCAGTGCAAAATTCCATCCTTACCTTGCAGAAGTCCTTTAAATTTGCAGCCCAATATCTCCAATAGTCTGCATCATGAATTCCACCATGCTTATCAAGACCTTGCAAGATAATGAAGTAGCATTAACCTCTTCAATCACATGCATTGCCATAAGCACTTAAGCCTGCTCAGTCTCAAGTCAAGGCAAATTCTTAGATAAAGCTTAAAAACGAGCTCCTTCACCTTAAATATGAGATTGAAAATCTTATATCTCGCGCTCCATATACTTTTAATTTCTAGGACAATTTTTACAGTAAAGCTGTAAAGTTGGGAGGTCCATGAACGCCAAAAAAGGAATCATTCGCGCCAATTTTGTGAATCCCGAGACCTTGGGAAGCTTAGCGACCACCACCATCGCCTACGCAATATCGCAGGGGATCAAATTCGATGAAATTGCTCAAGCTATTGACATCTCAGAGCTCGATTATGCGAATCAGGATGCTCGACTGCCCGACCCGATCATTGGGGAACTCATGAACGTGCTTGTTAATAAGTTTCCAGATCGAGCAATCTCCATAGAGATCGCTCACTGTGCGCCGTTTTCAATGCTGGGGGGCTTAGTCCAAGGCGCAATGTTCGCCACTGATTTTGAGTCGGCACTCACTTGGTTTGTTGAAAATTCATCCATTATTGCTGATCAGTCAGTTGTGCATCTTGAGAAGACAAACTCAGAGGTTTCGCTTGTCGTTGCCCACCCTTACGAAGCTCTTGACTATGGCCATACGCTTGAGGCTACGACGGGGTTGATTTGGCGATTGCTAAACACGATTACAGTTCCAGCGGCACCGTTACAGCGGGTAGAGTTTGCAAACAAAAAAGCCGTGCCCTTACAGCCTTATGAGGCGTTCTTTCAAGCGCCCGCGTCCTTTCATACGGGTCGCAATGCACTCGTTTTTTCAACAAGTATCCTCCGGCGGCCTGTTCGCTCTGCGAATGCTCAGATGTTTGCGTTTATCAAGCAACATTTTGCTGACCTGCGTCAAAAACTCAATAGAGATTGCTATCCCACAGCGCTTGCGCCACTTCATCAAAGCATTATGGATAACGCCGCTCAAGGTACTTATGAGGTGGCTGCTGCTGCCGCCGCCGCAAATATTAGTTTGCGTACCGCACAACGTTTAGCGCAGCAGCACGGCACAGCTGTACAAAAACTTGTCAATGATATTCGTCAGACAAATGCCCAAGCCTTCTTGAGCAATCCTGAGATCACGATTGAAACCGTAGGGCAGCTTGTCGGATACGCTGATGTTCGAGCATTTCGTAGAGCATTTAAGCGATGGACAAAATTGTCTCCGAAGGAGTACCGCAACGAAATTTTCAAAGAGTGATGTTCTGCTCGATGAATGGCTGTTGCTGTCGGACCGTTTAACGCTGCTGTATCAGGCCGGTAGTCTGCACTCCATCAAGATGAACAGCTGTAGTACGACACGCCACCTACATCAGAAAACGTGCTCGGTCTTAGCCGATAGTATTTATCTTCTATTTCTTGTGATTGCTCATCATAGGGATGGCTAAATACCGCTTGCAGCTCCTTAACTAATCTGTAGTCACCCTGCATGGCTTGTTGATAGGCAGGCACAACCAACCACTCGCGCCAGGTGTATTTTGGGTTGGTCTGTTTCATCTTTGTTGATATCTCAGCCAGCGATATCTCAACTGGCCCGTCGCTAATGAGGCCGCGCCAGTTGTTTAGCCAAGATTGCCATTGGTCCTCAAATTGCTGTGACGTTTGACCATAGAAGCTCTTTTTCAAGGCTGAGACATCCTCTGGCATGTGGGATAACTCGCGGAAGAAAATGGTGTAATCCACATCGGAGTGGGTCACTAACTGCATTAATGACCTAAACAGCTCTGGGTTAAACTCGCTCAAGCCCAGTTTGGCCGCCCACATGTTTTGGACTTGTTGTTGCATGGCTTCTGTAAAGCCACGGCCCACTTGGTCGAACTGTTCTAAAGTTTCAGCATCATCTGCCAGTAACGGCCTCACCGCTTTCCAGAACATATAGTAGTTCGCTTCTGCGGCCCTGGGCTGGTTAATGAATGCAAAGTGTTCACCGCCGCCAATCCAAGGTTGAAACCAGGGGTCAAAAATTTCACAAAACCCAAAGGGGCCATAGTCGAGGGTAAAGCCACCCGCGGCGCAGTTGTCACTATTAAAATTGCCCTGGCAATACCCCACCCGTAGCCAATTAGCCACCAGTGACGTCAGCCGCTGGCGAAAGTGCTTAGCCAACTCAACCAGTTGCTGGGCAAAATCAAGGGTTTGATCAATGTCGCCTTTGTATTCTCGCTCGATTAAATGCGCCACGATCATGCGCAACTCTGCTGATGCGTTTGGGTGGGCATTGCTGCGGGCACGGCGGGCAAATAACTCTAGCTGACCCACGCGCAAAAAGGAGGGGGCAACGCGGGTTGAAATGGCCACCGGATCGTCCACCAAAACATCAGGCTCGGCGGAGTAAGAGTCCTGAGAATACCAAGGCCGGGTAACCGTCTCAGATTTAGACACATACAGAGTCAACGCACGCGATGTGGGCACCCCTAAAGCGTGCATGTAGTCCTGCGCGAGAAACTCCCGAACGCTCGAACGCAGTACGGCCCGACCATCAGCACCCCGGCAATAGGGGGTTGGGCCACCCCCTTTCAACTGCATTTCCCAGCGCTGGCCATTGATGATGCCTTCAAATACCGATATCGCCTGACCATCGCCATACCCATTCCCTGTACCGAAGGGGCAATTTCGGACATATTCGGTGCCATAAATCGACAGGGCATACCCCGTCGCCCAGCCCACCGGTTGCATCGGCTCATGGGCCGCAGAGAGATCGCCCGAAAACACACGGCGAAATCTTTCATCCAGCGCCAGTCCGTCGCTCAACCCCAGCTCTTTAAAGAACGTGCTGCTATGGGTTACATATTCAGGCTCTGCCAGCGGTATGGGTGATACAGGGACAAAATGCCCCGAAAAAACCTCACGGGCCCGGTGATCATCCCCATCGACCGTGGCCTCAGGATCGGCATTTAAGGTATCCATCAGGGAATAGTCCGCCAATCGCACAAACTCGTCGAATGTGGTTACGCAGGGCTCAGCAGAGGGTTTAGATGAATATGACATGGTTGCTAGCGCCGATATTGTCAGGCAAGATTCATGTTTCATTACAGATTAGCCATGGTACCTCTCCTACAAGAACTGCTGGGCTTAGCGGGTATCGATGTCGAGTCCTATGAAACCTGTGAAGCAGGTCTAATTCTGGATGTCGAAGTCCATGCAGAATCGTCCATCTGCCCTCGTTGCGGCACCCTCAGCCACCACTTGCATCAGAATCATGCTCACCTAGTGCGCGACCTGCCCATCGGTTATTATCGTCAAACTTGGTTGCGCGTCAACCGCCGCCAGTTTAAATGCTTCGTTTGTGGCAGACCCTTCAGCGAATCCCTCGATTTTATTGGTCCGCGGCGTAGCTACACCGACCGTTAAGCCAAACAAGTCGTAGAGCAAGTGATTCATAGTGATAGCGCCAATGTCGCTCTTCAGCAGAGTTTAAGTGAAGATATCGTGTGGTCAATGGTGGAGTATGTGAGCGCAAAAAAGTCTGCGTTGAGGTAACGGGACTGCGTCGTCTAGGCATTGATGAAATCGCGCTACGCAAAAGCCACAAAGACTTTGTCGTTGTTCTGAGCGACCTTGACCAGCACAGTCTGATTGGGATGGCCCCCGCTCGGACTCATGAAGCTATACGAACAGTACTGCTCTCTTGGGGTAGGGAGGTTCTATCCAATATTGCGGAGGTCAGCATGGACCTATCCGGCAACTACCGTGGTTTAGTGCATCGGTTGATGCCCCAAGCAGAGATTGTCGCTGACCGCTTTCATGTAATGAAGTTGGTCAATGAAGAACTCAACCAGGCCCGCAATGCCTTTCGAAGAACGCCTGAACCACTACAGATATTGAGCTGCCATACGATGATATTGAGCGAGCCAAACGCCCCCAACGTCTGCCAGTTGTTTTTACACGTTCAGAAGCAAAACGGATTTTAGCCCATATGGACGGTATCCAACATTTAATCGTCAGTTTGCTCTACGGTACAGGAATGCGCTTGATGGAGTGAAGCAGGCTATTCAGCGGTCTAAGGTGATTTCTGGCAAAGAAGGTACCGCTTAGGCTGGCCGAATGAGAATATCCCATTTAGGTAACAGTGGGTTTCGTTCCAATCGCTTCTCAATCTGCTTCATGGCCTTTTTGGAAAGAGAAATACCTCTGCTGTAAACCTTCTGACTCAAGTTAACGAAAGGGTGAATGCCTTTCCAAGTCATGGTCTGAGCCCATGCCAGCATCGTTTCAACGTTGATGAGTTGGGTTCCATTCCAATGCTGCTCCAGAATGCCCCAACAGCGCTCAATAGGATTATATTTACTGTGATAGGGCGGATAGTACAGTAATTGAATCGAAGCCTCAGTGAGATCTGCAAAAGCCACCATCCGCTTCAGAAACTGAGTGCGCACCCCACTATTCTCGGGACCGTTATCGACCTTGATTTGGATGAGTTCAGTTGCTTTCTGCTGTTGAGGGCCAAGGCCCTCCCACCACTGCTGAAGGCTATCGACAACAAAATCACTGGTTTTACGGGAACAGCCAAAGTTCAGATACAACTGCCCACTATCCTCATCAACAATGCCGAAGGGGATGTAGGTTTCCTCGCAACCCATATCGTGGTCATTAGCTTTGTTGTCGCCACGGGTCTTGCCTCCACGAGAATACGCGCCGATGTTGACAGTTGCTTTGGCATCAATGCTCAAGCGTTTGCTCTGTTTTGCTTCACTACCGACGTCTTTGGCTTGGATATTGTCAAAGATAGCGTCGGTTTCGGGGAGTTTTTTTGCGGCTTGGCTTTGACGACTTTTCGCAGGCGATAGCCCATTCGGTTTAGAACTTCGGCCATCGTGCTGGCAGAAGGCAATTGTTCATCGCTGAATCCTTCAGCACTCAATTGGCGCAGGGCTGCGGCAGCCGTCAGACGGGTATAGCCCATGGCGGTGCGAAAGGTTGGGTCCTGTTGAGTCTTGGCTTCTGCCAACTGTTGGAGAGTAGCTGCGGCTTCTGGCTGACGTTCTTCCCAACGTTTGGCACCGCCGTAGAGAGACTGTGCGCCAACACAGGTGAGACCACTACGGTGTTCGACTAATCCTAAAGCCACACTTTTGCGGCCCCAGCCAAATACGCTCTCTGTTAAGCGCGGACTGCCTTGGCAGTATTTGAGTGAAATCGTTGCTTGAAAGGCTCGACGTTTGATGCCGCAAATCTTTGATGCTGCCAGACGGAGATCGGCAATATGAGAAGCGGATAAGGCTCTATGAGGCGGCGGCGGTAACTCCATAACGGTTCTCCTGGCTAACTCCAGTCGAGGCTAGCATGACTAGAAATGGTACTTTAGCTCTCGGAAATCACCTAATTTACCAAACATGGTGGCTGTTATACCTTTCGTCACAGTTTTGCCACCCACCTATTAGAAAATGGCTATGACATTCGTACCGTACAAGAGCTGTTAGGTCACAAGGATGTGAAAACTACGATGATTTATACCCATGTTTTGAATCGGAGTGGCCGAGGAGTAAAAAGTCCACTTGATTTGTAGACAGAGGTGTAATGATCCGCCCAAAATCACCGCGATCAACGACGCTTTTCCCAGCTTTTCTTCAAACTTTAAATCCCACCACATTTGTACAACCTGCTTTCGCTTCAAATTGCACAGACATGACGGGGCAACGAATCCTTCGCCTTAATTTGCGGAAGCCTCTCCCTCCATCAACTTCATTTACATCCTCCTAACGCACCATCTCCCGAATCGCCTCTGCATCAATCGGCTTAATCAAATACA
>JBHJIP010000141.1:0-27562 GCA_050043365.1 Leptolyngbyaceae cyanobacterium | reverse complement strand
TGTTTAGTACCTTGGGGCAACCCATGGACCAGGTGCTGCTGACGCGGACAGATTAGGTGCAGAGATCGCGCTACGTCAACAGTTACCGCACCTTTCGGCAGCTCTTGCAGTTGGGCGTCATTCCAGTGGTGAATGAAAACGACACCGTTGCCGTTGATGAACTGAAGTATGGCGATTACGATACCCTTTCTGCCCAGGTAGCCAGCTTGGTGGGGGCAGATTGGCTGTTTTTACTCACGGATGTGCAGCAGCTCTATTCAGCCGATCCCCGCCATAATGCCGATGCCGAGCCCATTTACATTGTGGATCGGGTTGAGCAACTCAATGCTCTAAAGGTGAACGTGGGCGATCGCGGCAGTCAGTGGGGCACTGGCGGCATGATGACCAAGATCGAAGCCGCCCGGATTGCCACCACCGCTGGGGTCCGCACGGTGATTACCGAAGGCAAACACCCTGAGAATTTGATCAAAATCCTGTCGGGGGAAACCCTGGGAACGCAATTTTCACCCCAACCCCGTCCGGCCAATGCCCGTAAACGCTGGATTGCCCATGGTCTGGTCCCTGCCGGTAAGCTCTACCTGGATAACGGAGCGGTACGGGCGATTTGCCAAGGGGGCAGGTCCCTATTGGCCGCAGGCATCACTGAGGTTGAAGGGGAGTTTGAACGCCAAGATGCGGTGCAGCTCTATGGACCCGATGGACAAGAGGTGGGCCGAGGGCTGGTGAACTATGGCCGCACGGAGCTACAGCAAATTCAAGGGCATCATTCTGAGGAGATCGCCCAGATTTTAGGCTATGACGGTGCTGAGACTGTGATTCACCGAGACAATCTGGTGGTTCAAGCACCTTAGGCGCATGTCGCCCGTCGCGCTAGCCCATGGGACCCGCGTTAAGCGTCTGTTTGAGTCGGGGTTTTCAAGATGTCGTCGAGCAGTTCACGGGCGGGCTGGGCTTGCTCTAATGCACCCTGGTAATCGCCATAGAGCTTCACCAGCTTACCGAGACCGCCCACGCCCCCTTTCAAATCGTCTAGCTCTTCCCCCGACAGCATTTCTCCATCCAACAGGCGAATCAGCAAGGGCTTGATATCGCCGACGGTCTGACGGGCTTTTTGCAGCTTTTCTACGGTGCTGAGTAGGGTTTTGAGGGCGGCGAAGGTTTCATCCAGGGCGGTTTCATCCACCGGGCTGGCGGTGTTCGCCCCATTGGCCTCGGGATCAGGCTGAGGGGAGATCGCGGTGCCACCGTTCAGTTCTGCCATATGGCCTCCTATAAATTTCAAGCGGAGTCCCGATCAACGGGGAGTCCTGGCTAACGATATCGCTATCTATTGCAATCAAGAACAATTCAATTGTACTACTCCATAAAATCTGGGGATTCGTGACAGAGTCCAGTCATTTTGAATCGATCACATCCAGTTTTGTCGAACTTGGCTGTCTGCTACGTGGGGGAGATCGCAGCACAAACTGTACCCCGAGGCCAATTAATCCCATGCTGATCACCATTGTGGCCGTAATTCCCTCTTGAAAAAAGAGTGCCGCCAAAATCGCTACAAATACCGGCACGCCCCCATAGACCACACTGGCGGTGCGGGTGGGGCCAATGCGCTCCACACTCAGGTTAAACAGCAAATACCCCACCCCCGAAGCCGCCAGCCCCATGTAAGCCAGGGCGATGATCGAGGCGGTAGATAGGGTGCTCAACTGCTGCCACCACCGTTCCCCAGTGGCCAGCGCCAGTAATTGCAGGCAACCGCTAACGGCGGCGTAAAACGTCAAGGCCAGCCCCGAGTAGCGTTGGCTCAGTTGCTTAACCAAGAGGGCATAGATCGCCCAGCAGCGCACTGCTGCCAGCATCAGCCCATCCCCCCGATTGATGCCTTGGGCCATAAGGCGGGCCAAGTTGCCCTGGGTGAGGAGTACCAAGACGCCGAAACAGGCGATCGCCCCACCCATGTACTGAATTCGGGCCAATCGCTCCCTGAGAAACAGGGCCGCTAATATCCCCGTCACCACTGGGTTGAAGGCATTGATCAGGGCGGTGTTGGCCACAGCGGTGTAGCGCAGGCTAGCAAAGAAAAAAGCATGGTAGCCCATCACTCCAAAGCTCCCCAGCAGGACGATGGACCAAACGTCCTTACGAGAAATTTGGGTGAAACCTTGGGGCGATCGCGCCATCAATATCCCCAGTAGCCCGCTGGCAATTACGTAGCGCAGTAGCGATGTGGTCAGCGGCCCTAGGTCAACGGTGGTGTATTTGCCCGCAATAAAACTGCCTGCAAACAGCAGGCTGGTGAGCAGGGCGAGCGCACCCCGACGCAGCAAGGGCAAAAGGCGGACAATTTGTCTGAAGTCAAGAACCATGGAAGGATACGAAAACGTAATTTGGCCTGCCCAGCCCACAAGGGACTGCCATGACTCCGATCTCAGCTTCTGAATCAACGCGACCCACCTCAAAGCCTTGGGCGATCGCCACCTTGGGCTTGGCCTTAGTGGCCGTTTCCTGTGCGCCAATCTTCATTCGCTTTAGTGAAACAGAGCTGGGGGCCAATGGTACCGTCCTGAATCGGTTTTGGGTATTTGTGCTGTGTTTTGGCACGGTGCGCCTAATCAGCCGCTCGACTCAATCTGAGCCAGAGGCGGTACCGATGACTCGCAGGCAGGGTCTGGCGCTGGTAGGGGTGGGTGTTATGTCCACGATCTCCCTAGGACTGTGGGCGCTATCGCTGCAGTACACCACCGTGGCCAAATCGATGCTGCTGAATAACCTCACGCCGATTTTTACCAGTTTGGGAGGGTGGCTGCTGTGGCGGCAGCGGTTTGACAGCCGCTTTTTGATCGGTATGGCCATTGCATTAACAGGGGCCATTGCCCTGGGCTTAGCAGACCTAACCGGCACCGAAGGGCTGCTCTTGGGAGATGCCTATGCCTTGCTGTCAGCCGTGTTTTTAGGGCTGTACTTTTTGCTGGTGGAGTACCTACGGCAATGGTTTGGGGCCACAACAATTTTGCTCTGGCGGGGGGTGATCGGCATCGTTTTACTCCTGCCCGTGGTGTGGTTTACAGAGGATCAGTTATTTCCGACCACTGCCGTAGCCTGGTTGGCGGTGGTGTGCTTAGGACTCATTAGTGAAGGGTTGGGGCAGCGACTCTTAGCGGACTGCATGCAGCAGTTTTCAGCCCGATTCATCTCCCTCTTTTTATTGCTGGAACCGCTGATCAGTGCCGTCCTGGCCTGGGTGATTTTCCAAGAACAAATGGGGCCGTTAACTGGCTTAGGGTTTGCGGTGGTGTTGACCGGCCTATACCTGGCTCAATCCAGTCCAGTCGCCATGCAGGCCACTGAATCTGATGGGGACTGACGCCCCAGATTCACGCCACCCGTGGAAAGGGGTAAAGCTCAACTGCCCCCGCTCGGAATACCCCACAAACTGCCGCCACCATACTTTCTGCCGGGTACCAGGTGCGCATGTGCCAAGGCAGCGGATCTTGATGGGGCAGTTTGGCCGGCAGACCCAGGCAGGGGGGCTCTCCCCAAAGCACTTCAATTTTGTTCATGCTGTAAGACAGTCCCTGACCGATCGCCTTGAGATGGGCCTCTTTTAAGGTCCAGTACTGGATAAAGATGCGCGTGCGATCGCCCTCATCAGCCGGTAGGGTGGCCTGCTCGGCTGGTGTGAGGCAGCGCTGAACCAACCCCTCCAAATGGGTACGGGGCTGCACCTGCTCTATATCGACACCGAGGGGGCGATCGCGACAAAAGCCGTAGACCACCCAACCACCACTGTGGGCCAAATTAAAGTGCAGCGGTTCGCCCGCCTGTTCGCCCGCCTGAATCAGGCAGGGTTTGCCATAGTCCCCATAGGCAAAGGCGATTGTGGCTGGATTGCAATTGAGATATCGCCCCAGCAAATAACGCAACCCGCCCCGACTCAGAACAAACATCTGGCGATCGCAGTCCCGTCGAAACCGGCTGGCCCGTTCAGCCTCATCTCCTGACAGCCACTGTTGCCATTCATCTAGATGCTGATTAACGGTAGTGGCTTGTAACTGCCAGAGCTGAATACTGCCAGGAGAGAGTTGAGACCAAACATCAACGGGAACCGGCTCAGATAGGGACAACATCAGGAACTCGCAACAACAGGGAGGCTTGTTTGGATAATAGGCCACCCAGCCCCGTTCAAAATTAGAGCCCTAGCTCAGCCTTGGCGGTAGCGGCTGCCTTGAGTAAAGGGGCATCGGCCATCTCTTCCCAGGCGGTGGCACCCATGTCGGTGTAGAACTGGCGATCATAGGAACGGGTGCGCACCACCACAGGCATAGGTGTGGCATGGCCCAAAATCAGGGCCTGCTGTTTTGAATCTAGTTTTGCCAGCACCGATCGCAAGCTTTGAGCCCCCGAAACGCCAGTGAAGATGGCGTCGATGTCTTTTTCGTCATTGAGCAGCGCCGTAATCCGGGTACCAATTTGGGACATCACCTCGTTGTCGATGCCGGAAGGGCGCTGATCGACCACCAGCAGCGTGACGAAGTACTTGCGCATCTCTCGGGCAATGGTGCCGAAAATGGTTTGGCGGGCCGTGGCTGGATCCAAAAAGCGGTGGGCCTCCTCAATGGTGATCATCAATTGGCGGGGGCGATCGCCTGGATTTTTGGTTTGCAAAAATCGCTCCGCCTTGCGCACATAGCTGGCATGAATGCGCCGCGCAATCACATTGGTGGCCAGCATGTAAGACAACATGTTGGACTGGGAGCCAAACTCCACCACCACATGTTGACCCGCATCTAAAGCCGCCAAAATCTGACCCACATAGTTGTGGGGGCAGGCAGCACGGATATATTTCAGATCGGCTAAACGGGTGAGCTTGCGCTGCAGCGCCATAATCGACGACTTGCTGCCCATCTTGGTCTCGCAAAACTCTTGGATCTCCTCATTGGTGAGAGATAGCAGCCGGTTGATCCAACCCTTACCAAACTCATTGCGCAGAATGATCGCATTTTCCAGACTGGCTTCCGATAGATTCAGCTCCCCCCGCACCAGGGTGAGATCTTCCACATCAATCTGGTCAAAGCTGATGTAGAGTTCCTGGGCATCCCGCACTCCCCGGCGCTTTGTCGCCTCTGGGTCCAGGGTGAACATCTGCACCTGCCCTGGAAACAGTTGCCGTAACCCCTTCACCGTGCTGAATTGCTTGCCCTCACTAACCGCCTCCCAGCCGTATTCGGAGTGCATATCAAAAATCAGGTTCACAGCCGCCTGCCGCTGGATGGTCCCGGCCAGCAAAACGCGGGTCAGAAAAGATTTGCCCGTGCCAGACTTACCAAAAATCCCGTTGCTACGCTCCACAAACCGATCCAGGTCTAAGCAAATCGGCACGGTCATATCGATCGGCTCACCAATCACGAAATTGCGACGATGGGGGTCATCCTCCCAACCAAACACAATCCGAAAATCCCGCTCGGCGGCGTCATACACCTGACTGAAATGCCCCGGTATGGTTTTCACCGGCAGCAGTTCCACTGCAGCACTACTCTGAGCCTGGTAGCCTGCCGCACCTGATTTTGAACTTTGACTTTTGAATTTTGAATTTTGCTCCGGTTCTCCAACTCTTTCGCGCCCCCGCTCTTCCTGCGGCGTAAACATCAGCATCGGCGTCAGCGATAACGTGCCGTAGGTGCCGGTACCCGAGAGCACCTCTTGCAAAAACAGGTTGGCCGGTTCCGGTGGGTTGGCCAAGATGCGGGCACTGGCGGTGCCGAGGGCGACATCGGTGAGCATACAGAAAAACCGCGATCGCCGCCCCTGCACCACCACAAACTTACCCACCCGCATATCTTCGACTGAGACATCGGGGTGGAGCCGCACCGACAAACCCTGACTGAGGGATCCCTCAATGACCGACCCTAAAGGCTGTTCCGCCATGGCTCACCTGCCCAATCCAAACTGTGCCCATGGTAGTTCGTACAGAGAGATTTAGTACATTTGTTTGGCAAACCTGTTCCGAGGGAGACGTCGCTCGATTCCTAAACCCAAATTCCTAAACAGTGTGTGAATTCTCCTGGGAAATCTTATCTGCAGAGTCGAACTGGATAGTATGAATAGGCCGATCGCTCTTTCCTCTGACACAACTGCCATGGCCTCCGATGCGACTGCCCCTAGCCCAACCGTCTGGATTTATGACACCACCCTCCGCGATGGGGCTCAGCGGGAGGGCTTGTCCTTGTCTATCGAGGACAAATTATCCATTGCCCACAAGCTAGATGCGCTAGGGGTGCCCTTTATCGAAGGGGGCTGGCCCGGCGCAAATCCCAAGGATGTGCAGTTCTTTTGGCAACTCAAGGAAGAACCCCTGCAGCAAGCGGAAGTGGTGGCCTTTTGCTCAACCCGCCGTCCGGGCAAAGTCGCCGCGACAGACCCGATGCTGCAGCCGATTTTGGCGGCAGGCACCCGTTGGGTCACTCTATTTGGCAAGTCCTGGGATCTGCATGTGACCGAGAGTCTGCAGACCAGCCTGGATGAAAACCTGGCCATGATTGAGGACACCATTACCTTTTTGCGCAGTCAGGGACGGCGAATTATCTACGATGCCGAGCATTGGTTTGATGGCTATCAGGCCAACCCAGACTATGCGCTGCAAACTCTTGGGGCGGCGATCTCGGCAGGGGCAGAATGGCTGGTGCTTTGTGACACCAATGGGGGCACTCTCCCCCATGAGGTGACAGCGGTGGTGAGTGCTGTTCAGGACTGGCTGGAAACCGTTCCAGTAGAAGGCATGACCCCGCCCCGCTTGGGCATCCATACCCATAACGATGGCGGCACGGCGGTGGCCAATGCTTTAGCCGCGGTGATGGCCGGAGCCACTATGGTGCAAGGGACAATCAATGGCTATGGTGAGCGCTGCGGCAATGCCGATCTCTGCTCCCTGCTGCCGAACCTGCAGCTCAAGCTAAATCAAGCCTGCATCCCCCCCGAAAAATTGGCTACCTTGGCCGAAACCAGTCGTATGGTCAGCGAGGTGGTGAACTTAGCGCCCGACGACCACGCCCCCTTTGTGGGGCTGGCGGCCTTTGCCCACAAGGGGGGCATCCACGTTAGCGCCGTGGAAAAAAATCCCCGCACCTATGAGCACATTGAGCCCCACCAGGTGGGGAATCAGCGCCGCATTGTGGTGTCCGATCAGGCGGGGCTGAGCAATATTTTGGCCAAGGCCCGCAGCTTTGGCATTGACTTGCACAAGCAAGATCCCCAGTCTCGGCAGCTGCTCAATCGGGTCAAAGAACTGGAAAATCAAGGCTACCAGTTTGAGGCGGCAGAGGCCAGCTTTGAGCTGCTGATGCGAGATGTACTGGGGACGCGGGCACAGTTTTTTGAATTAGGAGGCTTCCATATTCACTGCGATAACCTGCCCGAAGAGGCCCACTGGAAAACCCGTGCCCTGGCCACCGTCAAGGTCATGGTCGAGGGGCAAGAAATTTTGGAAGTCGCCGAGGGCAATGGCCCTGTCTCCGCCCTGGATCAGGCCTTACGCAAAGCGCTGCTAAATTTTTATCCGGCGATCGCCCAGTTCCAGCTCAGTGACTACAAGGTGCGAATCTTAGACGGGCGGGCCGGTACCTCCGCAAAAACCCGCGTCTTAGTCGAATCTAGCGATGGCTATCGCCGCTGGAGCACGGTCGGGGTTTCCAGCAACATCATTGAGGCCTCCTACCAGGCAGTGGTAGAAGGGCTGGAATATGGCTTAATCAGCCACACCTCGTCTGTGGCCAACTCAACGGTCAACGTGCTCTGAGTCCATGCAATTTCAGCGCCCGCAGGTCAGCCCCGCTACCCACCCCGTTCTGGATGCGTTTGTCCCAGACTTTTCCGAGTCTTAGCTCTGTAAGCCAGAGGCAATAGAAATCGTAATGGGTGAAGGAGCCGGAGAGCGCCAGGGAGCCAAACGGTTCACCTAGAGCAAAAGACAAATTTTGAATTAAAGCCATTTTTGAATGTCATTGACATTTTGAAATGTCAGCGTTAGTCTATGGCTATGAGCATCTTGCAGCAGATTGCCCAAGCGAACCCTGAGTGGGATTTAGAGGGCTTTGTCCAAAAGGTCAACGCCCTCTTGCCCGCTTACTTGCCCGAGGACGGTGATCGGGCCACCGATGGGGTGAATCCTCGTCTGGTCCGGTCCTACACCACCCAAGGGGTGGTTGATCGCCCCCAGCGTCAAGGGCGGGAGGCCCGTTATCACTACCGGCATCTGCTGCAGGTCCTGCTCGTACGTCGGTTGTTGAACGAGGGCTACGGCACCGCCGCCATTCAGCCGATTACATCCGCAAAAGCCACTCCCGAGTTAGAAGCCCTCTTGCAGGGCGGTCTGCAGCTCACGGTAGAAACCGCCAATCCAGCCCTGGCGTTTCTGCAATCGGTGCAAGCCCGTGGCAGTCAAGCCAGTCCGCCACCCGCAGCGCCAATGCCATCACCGGCACCTAGAGCAGCCCCCCAAGCCCGATCTAAGGCGGTGCCTCGGGCAGCATCTAAAGCGGCACAACCGGTCCGCTGGCAGCGGGTAGAGGTCTTGCCAGGGTTGGAGATACAGGTGCGGGAGGATTTCATCCCGCCCAGTACGCCCCAAGAGCATGAGAATTTGCTGCAACTGATCGCTCAAACGCTCACTCCCCTACTCTCTCGGAGGTCTGACCCATGAACCAGCCCACCTTATCCCTGATTCCTATGCATGGGGCGATCGCGGCAGATCGCCCGGTTACCCTCGATATCTTGGTCAAAATTGAGCCGCCCCAGATTGCGCGCAGTCTGGACCGCCCGCCCCTGAATCTGGGTTTCGTCCTCGATCGCTCGGGCTCCATGCGCGGAGCCAAAATCGACTATGCCCGCCAGGCCACGGCCTACGCCGTTGAGCAGCTCTTGCCCAGCGATCGCCTTAGCCTCACCCTGTTTGACACCCACGTTAAAATCGAAATTCCCAGCACCCTGGCCACCGACAAACAGCAACTGCTCAAAACCATCAACGGCATTCGCACCGGCAGTTCCACTGCCCTCCATGCCGGTTGGGTGAATGGCGGTCTGCAGGTGAGTGAATACCTCAACCCCGAACAGCTCAACCGAGTGATTTTGCTCTCGGATGGGTTAGCGAATGTGGGGGAAACCAACCCTGATGCGATTTCTAATGATGTCCACGGCCTGATGGAACGGGGTGTCACCACCACTACCCTCGGGGTCGGGGCCGATTACGACGAAGATTTGCTCGAAGCCATGGCCCGCAGCGGCGACGGCAACTTCTTCCACATCGATTCCCCAGAGCAGCTTCCCGGCATTTTTGAAACGGAGCTGCAGGGCTTAGCAGGCACCATTGGCCATTCGGTCACTGCTACACTCAATCCGCTGTCCGGTGCCACGGTCAGTGACCTGTTGAACGATCTCGAAAAAACGGACGAGGGTGCGCTAAAACTGCCCAACCTGATCGTCGGCAGTCCATTAAATGTGGTGCTGCGGCTGCGACTCCCAGCCCTGAAGGTCAGCAGCCCCGTTTTGCAAGTGAAGCTGGCTTGGCAGGCCCCGAATCAAACCGAAGTGCAGCACCTAGAAAGTACGCTCGAATTGGCGGTGGTCAACCCAGCTCAAATGAGTGACTTCCCCGCCAACCCAGAGGTGCAGGAGCAGGTGGCCTTGCTGATGGCGGCGCGGGCACGGCAAGAGGCGGTGAAGTTTGCCGATCGCGGCGATATGGCTGGTGCCAGCCTATCGCTCCGCAATGTGGCTGTTTCGCTCAGCGCTATGCCTGCCTCTCCCCAAACCATGGCCGAATCTGCGGCGCTAGAGAACCTTGCCACTGATTTTGAAAGCGGCCAGAAATCCATGGCCCGCAAACGGGCGCGCTCTGAGGCGTACAACTTGAATCGCAGTCGGGCTTCTGACTATGGTAAAAAGCGGCCCACAAAACCCTCTCGTTAACCTCAACAATCAACTACTGACAATCCCAGGGTTCTGTGGTTAGGGTGCGATCTCCACAGAACCCTAGGTTTTTGAGTCTCAAAGGCTGCCTGCAGTTTACCGGCGACAACAGTAACACGATGCTCTAATCATTTAAGACTGGCTTATCTCCTTTTTGAATACCCTTTTGAATGAGTAGATTAACCCTCATTTTAATTGATGGTATTCTTGTCAATTTTCGTCATAGATTATTCATATTTATACAGTCACAAAGTATTCACAATTAATAGCTAGTCTTGAATTAGACGTGTCGTTTTACTCCCGTGCCTAGACTATCTATAATCTCCGGATACACCATAAAATCTTTTGGCCTCCGTAGAAATAAGGAGACTTACGAAGTAATTGAGTATGAAGGAACGACTTATAAATTGGAAGCATCTTTCGAGTTGAGACGCCATCGTGAATGCTACAAATTAGCGCAGGAAATATCTAAAGAGAGAAAAGTAGTTTTAACTACTGGCATGATCGAGAATCGAGTCTGGGTAGGATTCCAATCAACCGAGACTGAACTCAAATAAAAACACCCAGTTAAACGAGAGGTGCGCTGGTGCGGTTTGTTTGGGATTTACCTGTGTTTCGGTCTGTAGAAACTAGGGTTTCTCAATTCGTTGTGCCCTCTATGGCTAATGCCTAAAAACTCAATGCCAGCAATGTCCTGGAATACATCGCTCTGAGGCTTCAGGTTCTTATAGTGCTAGTGAGCCTTTAGCCTATTTCCCAAAATCCATTGTGACTTCTGAAGCAGACCACCCTCTGCAGGGGCAGAGCCCTGGTGCCTTCCATACCCTTTCCCCCGAGCAGCAAAAGCAGCGCTTGGTCGAACTGGCAAAGCTGTTCTTTCGCCTTGGGGTTGTGGCCTTTGGGGGACCTGCCGCCCATGTGGCCATGATGGATGACGAAGTGGTGAAGCGTCGCCAGTGGATGAGCCGCGAGAATCTGCTGGATTTGATTGGGGTGACCAATCTGCTGCCTGGTCCCAACTCCACCGAGTTGGCCATACACATTGGCTACGAACGGGGCGGCTGGAAAGGGCTGTTTGTGGCGGGGAGTAGCTTTATTTTGCCAGCCATGGCCCTGGTGTGGATTTTGGCGGCGCTCTACGATCGCTATCAAACTGTCCCCCAAGTCGGGTGGCTGCTGTACGGCATCAAGCCGGTGATCATTGCGGTGGTGCTGCAGGCCCTGTGGAAGCTGGGCAAAAAAGCGGCCAAAGATATGCCCACACGGGTGGCTGGGGTAGGGGCGATCGCCGCTTACTTTTCTGGGTTAAACGAAATTGCCCTACTGCTGCTGATTGGGGTGGCGGTAATGCTGGTGAAAAACTGGGGTCGCCGCGATGCCCCTTCAGGTATGTGGCGCTTTCCCCTGTCAACCCTGGCCCAAACCGGTGGCGTAGCCGCCGTAACTGCCTCCATGGGCTGGATTGGGGTGTTTTTATTTTTTCTGAAAATTGGCAGCGTGCTCTACGGCAGCGGTTACGTGCTGCTGGCGTTTTTGCAGCGAGACCTGGTAGAGCGGGGGCAGTGGCTTACCTCTCAGCAATTGTTAGACGCGATCGCGATCGGGCAAATCACCCCTGGTCCGGTGTTTACCACCGCCACTTTTGTGGGCTATTTGCTGGCGGGGCACGCCGGAGCGATCGCTGGCACCGTCGGTATTTTTCTCCCGGCCTTCTTGCTCGTGGGGCTAGTAAACCCTTGGGTGCCAAAGCTGCGTAAGTCCCCCTGGGCCAGCGGCTTTCTGGATGGGGTCAACGCGGCTTCCCTAGGGCTAATGGCTGGGGTGACCTACACCCTGGCCCGAGCCGCAGTCGAGGATTGGATGACCTTAATTGTGGCGATTTTGAGCGCGATCGCCGTTTTTCGGTTCAAGCTAAATTCGGCCTGGCTGGTGCTGGCAGGCGGGGCCATCGGCCTTGTCTTGCACCTGACTGGATTGATTCACTAGAGGTGGCAATACCCTGCAGGGGTGACGACCCCCTTGCCCAGTCTTGTTTTCCTAAGAAATCATCAAGGCACAGGGAGTGCAGCAACGTCGTCCATAGAGATATGGCTTTGGGCTCTCTGGGTGGGGGCTCCTGGCCCCTCTTTAGTCCGATACCCCTTGGTCATGGTGCATCTAGCTCAAAAACCGCAGTCAAGAAAGTTCATTCGGCCCTCCTATAAAAATGACGTTTTTGTATCCTATTCCCGCAAAGACATCGCCTTTGTCGAAACCTTAGACGCCCAATTTCGCGAGGCCCATCGCGATCCCTGGATTGATTGGGACGATATTCAATCGGGAGAAGACTGGTGGGCATCGATCTGTCGGGGCATCGAAGCTGCAGACACGTTTGTCTTTGTGATTAGCCCAGACTCAGTGGCCTCAGAAGTCTGCCGCCAAGAGGTCGATTATGCCGTGCAGTGCCATAAGCGCTGCTTGCCGATTGTGCGGCGAGAAGGGTTTGAGATGTCGGCGGTCCATCCTTGGATTGCAAAACACAATTGGCTGTTTTTTCGGGAAACCGACGATATTGAGGCGGCTTTTCTGGCGCTGTTTAAGGCCCTTGATACGGATTTGGCCTATGTGCGAGCCCACACCCGCCTGTTAATGCGATCGCTAGAATGGCTCCATCAAAAGCGCGATTCTAGCTATTTACTGCGGGGCACTGATCTCGAAGAGGCACGGCAGTGGCTGCTGCAGGGATTTAACACCCAGCCCCGTCCCACCCAAGGGCAAGTCGCTTATATCAAGGCCAGCCTCAAAGCCGAGACCCAACTGCTCAAGACCCGACAGACGGGCCGCTGGATTGTGGTCTTAACGACAATTTTGGCCAACTTGGTGTTCGTAGCCGGAGGCCTTTTTTGGATCTACATTCGCGTCAACCGCATTGCCCAGGCTGAGATTACCCAGGAGATGACCGAGACCCTGAATGGGGCAATTCAGGGGGTTAATGGAGACGAGTTTGCCGTTTTGACCGGGGCTGAACTCGGTCCCAATCAGCGAGAGCCGCTGGATAATGCCCTTTACCAGCGCCACCAAACCTGGCTCAAAACCATCCACCAGGTCACCCCTGCAGCCCAGCCGCTTTCCTACGTGGCGGGAAACCAAGCCAATGAGATTGTGGTGATTGGGGATATTTATCGGGCCACAAATCCAGCCTATGCCTATGGGTTTAAAGAGCCCTACCGGCTTACCCAACCCGCTGCTCAGCTTTTAAACGGGTTTGATGCCGTGCAGCTCAGACTCGATATTTATAATGACCACGCGGGCAATCCGCGCGTGGCGATTTATGGCCCAATTCGCAATTCCGCTGGGGAATCGGTGGGGGCGCTGATTTTGGAATACGATGCCACTAAATTGATTGCGCTAAAACGAGCGATCGCGATTGAAATGGCCCTGGTTTGTGGTGTCGCTGCAATCTGGTTGTTTATTTCCAGCGGGCTGATACTCCGGGCAACCCAGCCCCCCCATGAGTTGCTGGGCCTAGGCAAACGGCTACCGATCAAAGCTGTCATCAAGGCAAGAGGCTAACTTTGGCATCGGCATCCGTTCCCGTTTAATTCACCAAATGGTGATCCATGGCAAACCGCACCAGCTCAGCGCGATTGCTGGTGTTCGACTTGCGCAGTAGGCTGCTGACATATTTTTCGATGGTGCGGGGGCTCAGATAGAGGCGATCGGCGATCTGGTTATTGGAGAGGCCGCCAGACAGCAGATCCAAGACATCCTTTTCGCGCTCTGTAAGGCTCAATGTGAGGCTCAATTCCCCATCATCCGGCTCCGGGGGTGGCGGCGCTTCGCCCTTTTGCACCGAGACGCTGTACTGCACGACCGCTGATTGGATCAACTGCGATCGCTCCAACAAATTACGGACCACCGCCCCCAGTTCCTCAAGCTCGAAGGGCTTTTCTAAATAGACATCGCAACCGGTTTGATAGCCCTTGACCCGGTCTTGGGTTCTGGAATGGGCGGTCAGCAGCACCACCGGAATCAGTCGCCAGACTGGCTGCTGCCGCAGGGATTTCAAAAAGGCATACCCGTCTAGGCGAGGCATGCTGATATCTGTGATGATCAGCTGAGGCTGGAAGGATTCGACCCGCTGCAGCGCAATCCAGCCGTCTGCCGCAGTCGCAACCGAATACCCCTCCAGTTCCAAGTAGTCTTGGAGGGCCAATCGGGTGCCTTCGTCATCTTCTACGACGAGGATGCTGAGCGGCATAGGGCAAAGTCAATGGGCAGGATAAACAAGTCACTGCCTCTCTTCAGGCTAAAGGGTGTGGTGGCGAGAAGACCAGATTGTCGCCTCAAGTTTGGTAACGTTTGTTGATTTCACATCAAGGAATCTGAAGATAAGTCGATTCGTATAAAAACATGGCCGAACGTCGGTTGAGACGGCTTATGCTGCCCCTTGCCTCATTTAAGAGATTTCCAGACAAGAATTTACCTTGGTAGGGGTAGGTCTTGTGCCTACCCTCCGCCAATGGCCCCTGAACCCACCGATTTCTTGATTCGTGCCCTCCGGCAGGTTATCGAGGGCACCCACAAGAGGTGCCCCTACATCGGTTATGGCGAGGCGCAACGCACCCTAGCCAGGTATTTTCTTTTCCAGAAATGTCCTTAAGCCAGTTAAAGGTGCCTGCTGTCTAAAGCGCCACCACCTTTAATTGGGCCAAATCCCCAGGATTGCCTTGGAAGCTAACCTCCCGCTGATTAGCGTGCAGATGTCGCAGAATCTTGTAGAGGGTTTCAACTTGATCGGCAGCGCCGATGCGATGGGCGATATCCCCTAGCGTCAAGGGTTGACCGGCTTGGCGTAGGGCGTTGAGCGCCTGGTTTTGTAAGCTCAGCACAGTGGCTGCTGCCTTCTTGCCCGCTTCCACACCGGGTTGGTGATAGGCGTTAATATTCACCAGCGAGGCATAAAACCCGACCGCCCGCTCATAGAGGGCAATCAGAGCCCCGACCATGTGAGCATTCACTTCTGGAATGGTGACCGTGATTGAGTCGCGCTGCTTTTCAAACAGGGCGCGGCGGGTGCCTTGCAGCAACCCCGACAGGTAATCGCCGCTGGTGATACCGGGTTCGACCTCGACAGAAGCCCCTTGGCGATCGCGCAGCACCTCAATAAAGGTGACAAAAAAGTTGGGCACCCCTTCTCGCAGTTGCTGCACATAGGCGTGCTGGTCGGTGGAGCCTTTGTTGCCATAAACCGCAATGCCTTGGTAAGCGACATTGCCGTCCAAGTCTTTTTCTTTACCTAAAGACTCCATCACCAACTGCTGCAGGTAACGACTAAACAGCAGCAGACTATCTTTGTAGGGCAAAACCACCATGTCCTTTTCACCCTGACCATTGCCGCCGTAGTACCAGGCCATGGCTAAGAGGGCGGCGGGGTTGCGCCGCAGATCAGGGACGCGGGTGGCGCTGTCCATCTCTTTGGCTCCACCCAAAATGGAGCGAATGTCGATGCCTTGAAGGGCGGCTGGCAATAGGCCCACTGCCGATAGCTCAGAGGTGCGGCCCCCCACCCAGTCATGCATGGGGAAAGAGGCCAACCAACCTTCCCCTTGGGCCAGGGCGGCGAGCTTGCTGCCGATACCGGTGACGGCCACGGCCTGCTTGGCAAAATTGAGCCCCATTGCTTCAATGCGGTGGCGCACCTCTAACATGCCATTGCGAGTCTCAGGGGTGCCTCCAGATTTCGAAGTGACGATCACGAGGGTGGTAGCGAGGCGATCGCCCAAGCGAGAGAGGGTGCGATCGATGCCTTCGGGGTCGGTGTTATCAATGAAGTGAATCGCCAGGGGCGGAAAGTCAGGACCCAGGGCCTGGGCGACAAACTGGGGGCCTAGGGCTGAACCGCCAATACCGATGGAGAGCATGTCCGTGAAGCGCTCTTGGCCAGGGGGATAAATCCCAGCGGTGCGAATTTGGCTGGCAAAGGTTTCGATCTGGGTCAGGGTCTGGTCAATGTCTTTTCGCAGGTCGGAATTGGGGGCCAGACTAGAGTCCCGAAGCCAGTAATGACCGACCATACGGCCTTCATCTGGATTAGCGATCGCCCCAGCTTCTAGGGCCTCCATATCTTTGAATGCTTTATCAAAACGGAACTCCATGGCTTGCACAAAGCTCTGATCAAACCCCATCCGGCTGATATCGAGATAGAAGCCCAGCCCAGGATGGTAATAGAGCCATTCCTGGTAGCGCTGCCATAGTGATGCCGCATCCATTCCCTCTAGTCCTCACAAAGCTGCGTCGATGTCTTCTACTCCGAATGCAGTTTAAGGGACGATGCCCCCCGCCGAAGCAGATCTGTAAGGGGATTTTAGGGTTTTAGGCGGAGGGGCAATGGACCGAATAGCACATTTACCTATGCCCGAATACCTTGGTCTGATAGACTTTTAGGTTGAGAGTGATCAGGTCAAAACCTAGAGAAATCAGCAGTTCTGGAGGATATCGGTCGTGGAAAGCACCCTCGGTTTAGAAATTATTGAAGTGGTTGAGCAGGCGGCGATCGCCTCGGCCCATTGGATGGGTAAAGGCGACAAAGACACCGCCGACGAAGTGGCGGTTGAAGCCATGCGGGAACGCATGAACAAGATTCACATGCGGGGCCGCATTGTAATCGGAGAAGGGGAACGGGATGACGCCCCCATGCTCTACATCGGTGAGGAAGTGGGCATCTGCACTCAACCCAATGCTGCTGACTACTGCAACCCCGAAGAACTACTCGAAATTGACATCGCCGTTGACCCCTGCGAAGGTACCAACCTCTGCGCCTATGGTCAGCCCGGTTCCATGGCGGTTTTGGCCATCTCCGAAAAAGGTGGCCTGTTCCACGCCCCCGACTTTTACATGAAAAAGCTGGCCGCCCCTGCCGCCGCTAAGGGCAAGGTCGATATCCGCAAGTCCGCCACCGAAAACCTGAAGATTTTGGGCGAATGCCTGGCTCGCGCCATTGATGAGCTGGTCGTGATCGTTATGAAGCGCGATCGCCATAAGGATTTGATTAAAGAGATCCGCGATGCGGGCGCTCGGGTGCGTTTGATCAGCGACGGTGATGTTTCTGCGGCGATTTCCTGTGGCTTCGCTGGCACCAACACCCACGCGCTAATGGGTATTGGCGCTGCCCCTGAAGGGGTGATTTCCGCCGCCGCGATGCGCTGCTTGGGAGCTCACTTCCAAGGTCAGCTCATCTACGATCCTGCCGTTGTAAAAACGGGCTTAATTGGTGAGAGTAAAGAAGCTAACTTGGCTCGCCTCACCGAGATGGGCATCACCGATCCCGACAAGATCTATGAAGCCAATGAGCTGGCCTCTGGTGAAACCGTCCTGTTTGCGGGTTGCGGCATCACCCCCGGCGATCTGATGGAAGGGGTCCGCTTCTTCCACGGTGGGGCACGCACCCAGAGCCTGGTGATTTCTTCCCAGTCTCAGACCGCCCGCTTCGTGGATACCATCCACATGCCCGAGGTGCCCAAGACCGTTCAACTACGATAGTTAGCCCCATTCGCGTATAGGGTCTCAAATGCCTCTGCGCGTCTGAATGCTGTCAAGGGATGAGGAAAAAGGGATCGTAAATTGCGTCCCTGAGTCTTCATCCCTTTGTCGTTTGATGGACTTTTATTGAGTTTCCTTGAGTCGGTTCCAGGATTTCTCTACCGTCAGAATTATCGGTATATCAAAACAATTCGGTGGTTGCCCCGCCGCCTTTTCAACCGTTCGACATCACCTTTTTGTTGGGAGGATTCATGAACATTGCTGTTGTTGGCTTGAGCCACAAAACCGCACCGGTAGAAGTGCGAGAGAAGCTGAGCATTCCCACCCCTCAGACCGAAGCGGCTATGGCTCAACTCACCAGCTATCCCCTCATCAGCGAAGTTTCGATTCTCAGCACCTGTAACCGCCTTGAAATTCACGTTGTTACTGAGGAGACCGAGGCTGGGGTGCGGGAAGTGACTCAGTTTTTGTCAGACTACGGCAAGGTTTCGCTCCATGAGCTGCGAGAGCATTTATTTATCCTTCTGCATCAAGATGCTGTCATGCACTTGATGCGGGTCTCGGCTGGGTTAGACAGTCTGGTACTGGGCGAGGGGCAGATTTTGTCCCAAGTAAAGCACGCCCACAAATTAGCCCAGCAGCATAAAGGCTGCGGTCGCATCCTCAATCAACTGCTGAAACAGTCGATTTCTGCCGGCAAGCGGGTTCGCACCGAAACCAGCATTGGCACTGGGGCGGTGTCGATCAGCTCCGCCGCCGCTGAGTTGGCCAAGATGAAGCAGCCCGATTTGGCCAACTGCCGCATCAGCATTCTGGGGGCGGGCAAAATGGCGCGGCTGTTGGTGCAGCATTTGCTCTCCAAAGACCCCTGCCAAATCACAATTTTGAATCGCACCATCAAGCGGGCTGACGAGCTGGCGGCCCAGTTCAACGGAGCGGGCATCCAGACTGGCACCCTAGACACCATGCTAGAGACGGTCTGTGCGTCAGATGTAGTCTTCACCTGCACCTCCGCTACAGAACCGATTTTGGATCGGGTTCGGTTAGAGGGCGTCCTCCAGCCCAACCAAGCCTTGATGCTGTTTGATATCGCCGTGCCCCGTAACGTGCATACCGATGTGAATGAGCTGGCAGCGGTCCAAGCTTTTAATGTGGATGACTTGAAGGCCGTTGTGGCCCAAAACCAGGAAAGCCGCCGTCAGATGGCCCTAGAGGCCGAGGCTCTGCTCGAAGAAGAGGTGGATAGCTTTATTGACTGGTGGCGATCGCTCGATACCGTCCTCACCATCAGCAGCCTGCGCAAAAAAGTGGAGTCAATCCGTCAGCAGGAGCTGGAGAAGGCCCTATCCCGCCTCGGCAATGAGTTTGCCGGTAAAAATCAAGCGGTAATCGAGGCCCTGACCCGAGGCATCGTCAACAAGATTCTCCATGACCCAATGGTGCAACTGCGGGGTCAGCGGGATGTTGAGACCCGCAAGCAGGCCATGCAAACCCTGCACACCCTGTTTGATTTAGAACCCCTTCCCAGCGGCAACCGTTAAGGAGATTGCTACATCAGATTTATAGCTGGGGTCAGAAAGCCTCCGGCACGCTTCAGGACTTCAAGCTTGTATCCATAGGCTTTCTGACGTCGCCAATGCCGCAAGCTTTGCGGCATTGGCTATACCTGCGGGTAGGTCTTGTGCCTACCCTTTGCCAGTCTCAAAAATCACCCCAGTGACTTCATTCCAATTTAGGCGTGAGGTCTATGGGGTTTTAAATAGCTTGCGTTTAGGGGCAATACGGTATTTGCTGCGCCAAAAGATGCCCCACAAAAAGCAGCCCCGTCAAAAAATGGCGGGGCTGGAGACGCAGTTAGGAGGTATCTTGGCACCCAGAATATCGGCAAATACTAACGAGGTGAGGTGATTTAAGAAGTTCTTAACTCTCGCCATAGAAAAAGGTTTCAATTGTTTACATTGATCTAATTGCTTTCACAGTCCAGGAAGTCTTTGACTGGCTGGACTGTGAAAGCAATTAGATCAATGTCAGGTAACACCAATAGCGGATCGGCTTGATGGCAGAATTCGAGCTGTTGCTGGGGTTGGAAAACGAGAGGGTCACGCTAGCCATCAATGTCGATATTTTCATAGAGATCAACGATGGCAATCTCGATGTCGAAAGTGCTTAAGGGGAATGTGGTTTCAGGCTGGTCGTACTCTGACAGTAACCACTGATTAGCAGCGGTTTTGACGTAGTGCTCGATGTGGAAGCTGTACTGATCAATCAGCAGATATTCTTGAAAGCTATCAATCGTACGATAGGCAGAGATTTTTTCGCCGTGGTCGTAGTCTTGGGTGGATTTTGAGAGGATTTCTGCCATAAAGCAAAGGTTGATTACGGTGTCAGCTCGGCCTAAATAAAGCTGCAGGGGTTTTTCGACCACCATCACATCGGGGTAGGTGTAGAGGGGGCGATCGGGAACCCAAAGGTGTTGACCAGTAGCAAAGATTCGGTAAGGCTTGCCTCGCAATGCGGATTTGAGCAGGGCGGTAAAGTTGATTACTAAACCCCGTCTAAGTTGATAGCCGTAGTTTTTCCTCATCATATTTCAGGTGAGGTGTCACCCATAAACGGTCTGCAATTGCTATGGGTTCATCATTGATACGCTGCTGAAACTGCTCCACCTGAGCAATCAAATCAGCCTTCTGGTCATAGCAAGTGTGATAGGTGACATCCTCTCTTAACCACTGCCATAGATGCTCAACCGGCATAAAGTCTGGACTATAAGCCGTTAGGGGCTCTATCGCTATCTCTAAGGTTTCTGCCGCTTCTCGTACCGTTTGAGCGGATGATACGAAGCCCCATCCCAGATGAGTTTAATGGGCTGCTCAGGGAATTCCGTCCTCAGCATCTTGAGCATCTCCACCGTCGTGAGCTGATTGGCGCATTCGTAGGGCAAAATCCTCACCTGGGACAGATTGTAGAGACAAAGGCCATAGAAGGAGACCTTCTGACGCCCTGGGGAACTGGAAGAAACCCAAAAGCGTTGCCACGAATAGACTAGCCATAGCCCTCATCGGTATCGAGATGGATATGGGCTTCATCGACATAGACCAGTAGCGCCTGCTGATGTAGCGCATCGCCCAGCAGGGCCTCTAACTTTTCGAGAAAGGCGGCGCGTTGGCGTAGATTGCCTTTGTTCAAAAGCTTGCGGGCTTTTTCCAGGAGAACCCTAAGCTTTTGATGGTTTTGCACAGCGTTTGACGACTGCAATCGATGCTAAATTTGGTTTTTACCCATTGCAACAAACGCTTCAAGTCCAACTAGGACAAAGGGGGGAATGGCCACCTGTGTGGCGATAAACAAGGCTCTGCGGCGTTATGGCGATGGACCCAGCTCATTACCGTTTGGTGGTTACGACCGGTGTCGCGACTAACTTTGGTCGCGTTCTTACCTTGACTGATGTCGTAGAGAGCCATAAACCGTTCTCGGCTGCGTGGATGCGGTGCTGTCAAAGCTTGCTGAAGAAGGTTTTCAGGCTTTTAATGCCAGCGGGCGGTGTCAACTTTTAGCACGAGATAAGAAGGTGCGACTAGTGATGAGCTTACTGTAAGTTCTAGGTTGCACAAAACTCCAGATCTCAAGATGGACGGGGTCTAGCGAAGAATCTACCCATTCTTGAGACCCCCTTATCTTGTATGCCCGCAGGGCTTTAAGCCCCCAATTCTGGGGGATTTTTAACTTCAGAACCCCCAGAATTGATACCAATGGCGAAATACACAGATCGAAACATCGGCAGGGTAATTAAGGCTTTCGCGGCCCCCCAGCCCCCAATTTTTGGGGAGCCAGAGGCCGGAAGTCCCCCAGAATTAGGGGATTTAGGGGGCTGACAGCCTAGTTGCGACGTTGCGAAATATTTCGCTAGCAGTATCAGAATTGGGGGCAGGGGGCGGCTCGGTATCATCTTTTCAAGAAATCACCTAAGGAGATTGCCAGACAAGAATTTACCTACGGTAGGGGGTAGGTCTTGTGCCTACCCTCCGCCAATCACCCCTGAACAAACCGATTTCCCGATTCGTGCCGCCATGTATTTTCTTTTCAAGATAATGACCTAAAGAAAGTGCCCCAAGCATCAAAGACCCAGGCATCTTCCCTTTGCCTGGGTCTCGATAGTAATGCACTTAAAACTAGGGTTAAAGCGTAACCCCCAACCTCAGGTGGCCTGGGGTGCCATATTGGGCAACACATCAACGCCATCATCACAAACGGTCAAGCTAGCAGGTTGCTTGCAGTGCATCATGGTCGCCTGAATGTTTTGAGCCCCTTCTTGAGTCAAATCGTCAACGTAGCCTGCCTTTGCCAAGGTGGCTTCTTCTGAAATCGAAAACGGTCCAAAGTAATAGGTACAGGTGGGTGAATCGGTCTTAATCTCAATCCACCAGTCTTTCCCTGACCCGAACAAAGACCCCAAAACTTTACTAAACACGTTTTTCATAAAAACTGATTGTCCATCTAGTACTACGTCAGATTGAACGCAATCAAAGTTGACGTCAACAGAGTTCTCGTCTTTTTATACTCCGTTACTTTGAGTTTTGCAAAGAGTTAAGTTTTAACTGCTGAGACCACTGCTGGCGATAGATTTCGTAAAGGGCCATACCCGTTGCCACTGAGGCGTTCAGACTGGGTGTCTTGCCCGACAACGGTACGGAGACAAGGCTATCACAGCCTTGCTGTACGGTCAGGCTCAAGCCGCTGCCTTCTGCGCCCACTACTAAGACTGTAGCAGCCGTAAATTGCACGGTGTGGATGGGCTGGCTGGCCTCTGCGGCAAGGCCGTAGATCCAAAAATTGCTGGCCTTTAAGGTCTCTAATGCCCGCTTGAGGTTGACTACTCGCGCAATTGGAAACTGCTCCACCGCCCCAGCGGCCACTTTCGCAACTGTGGAGGTGACGCCCACCGCCCGCCTCTGGGGAATGACCAGCCCTTGCGCCCCGATCGCCTCGGCACTGCGAATAATCGCACCCAAATTATGGGGATCAGTGATCCCATCTGCTGCCAGCAGGACAGGGCGAGTGCTGTTCTCTTGGGCATGGGTGATTAACGTCTCTAGCTCCCAGTAGCTGTAGGGGGCCGTCTGGGCAATGATGCCCTGATGATTTTGCCCTTGAGATATTTGCCCTAAGCGACGGGTGTCGACCTCGTCAATGACAACACCATTGGCCTTAGCGGTCTTCAACAGCTCCATAAATCGACCGTCATAACGGAGACGGGCATTAAACCAGAGACGATTTAAGGAGCGATCGCCCTCCAGAGCCGCTTCAATGGCGTGGCGACCGTAGATCAAATCGTCAGTGGTTTTGCCCGATTTCTCATGCGCTTGGGGGGCATCCCACCAGGCTTCTCGGTCGTTGGGAGTTGGCTGTCGTTGGTTTTGGAACCGGCCTTTGGAGAACGTGCGGTCTTCTTTTCGGGTGAAACGCCGGGAAGTGCCCTCTCGATAGCCAGAGCGAGATTTTCCCAAACGGGGAGATTCTGAGGGCCGAGGCTTGGATCGCCGCTGGGGTTGCTCTTGATCAGAGATGCGCTTTTGCGGGAAGTCGGCTGCGTTATCGGCGTCGCCAAAGGCGTCCCCCTGATGAGATGGCCGAGGCGACGGTCTCCCTGGACGGGCTTTGTTGGGCTTTGCCGAGTAGGACGCGGCTGCATTGTCTGGGGAGCCTCGTCTTGGCCCTTTGCGATGGCGAGACGGTGATGAGGGGCCGCGACGGCGGGGTTTGTCTTGGGGTCGGGGGCGACGATCAGCCATGGTAAATGCAGCGTTTGAGGGGGGATAAGAAACAGATCAATAGCGTGGAACAAGGGCTGGACAAGGGTGATTGAGCCCTGCAAGCCTCTAGTCGGCTGGGTCTAAGTTCAGATGGCTGAACAACTCGGTCAAGCGCTGGGGATTGGTGAGGTAGAGGTAGCCGACTAAGGTCTCAAGGCTGGTGGCCTGCTGATAGACGGCTGCCGAAGCGCGTTGGCGGCGACTGGGGGTGGCGTTGCGGCCACGACGCAGCACCGTCTGCTCATTTGGGGTTAAGTGGGGCTGGAGGGCCTCTAGATGCTGGGCTTGCTGTTCGGCGCGCACCTGACTGACAACCTGTTGATGATAAGCCTGGATGCGTTTAGGCGGCAGTAAATAGTGACCTCGCATAAACAGCTCATACACGGCATCCCCCACATAAGCCAGAGCCAAAGGAGACAGTGCCCGCAATTGTGCTTCTGAGAGGTGTGGCGTCATAAAAGGGGCTTTAGCCACGGACAGTCATAGAGAAGCGACCTCTCCATTTAGACTGGGATGAAGCTTTGTTTACAGCCCCAATTCACAACTTGACACACAGGAGCCGCCAAGCTTTTAATCGGGTGTGCTGAGATTGGCGATCGCGTCATCGACAGAGGCCTGCACAGACAAAAACTTTTCTAGACGGACGAGTTTCACGGTCTGCATGACGCGGGGATTGGCAATCACCTGTACCGTGCCGTTAGCTTCCTTAGCCTTTTTAACGAGTTGCACTAGAGCCCCCAACCCAGAGCTATCGACAAAATCAATGCCCGATAGATCCAGAATGGCGTTTGAGGGTCCTTCATCAATGTGCTGACTCAAAACTTTCCGGAAGGTGGGTTCTGAGAAAGCGTCTAGCAGACCTGTGAGGCGAAAAATCTGACAATTTACCCTAACGTCGCGAGTGCCTCTTAAGCTTACGGTTAGGGCCAGTGATTCAGCGATGGGAAACCTCCCGATGGCCAGCTGAGAATTTGAGCCCTAAGTATAGGGCAGGATTTTGGGAACCGCAAGCAACCCTAGAAGCCCTGAAACTAAATGGTTACAGGAGGTTCTTCATTGGGGTTAAACCGCAGTAGCCCCCTCTTTGTATTCCCGCATCAAATCCACAAATTGACGGAAGAGATAATCGGCGTCATGGGGACCTGGACTGGCTTCTGGATGGTACTGCACTGAGAACAGGGGCAGGGTCTTATGGCGAAGTCCAGCAACGGTGCGATCGTTAAGATTAAGGTGGGTGATTTCTACCTCTTCTGCCGGAATCGAATCGGCATCCAGGGCAAAGCCATGGTTTTGACTGGTGATCTCAACTTGGGCGGTGAGGCCACAGGGCTGATTGAGGCCGCGATGGCCAAATTTCAGTTTGAAGGTTTTGGCCCCCAAGGACAGCCCTAAAATTTGGTGCCCCATACAAATCCCAAAGGTGGGAATCTTTTCTTGGAGCAAAGCGGCTACGGTCTCAGGGGCCTCGGTGACGGCGGCTGGGTCTCCTGGTCCGTTGGAGAGAAAAATTCCGTCGGGTTGGTAGGACAAGATAGTGGCAGCATCAGCATGGGCTGGCACCACAATCACGCGGCAACCATAGCGGGTCAAGCGCCGTAAAATATTGCGCTTAATGCCAAAGTCTAGGGCGACGACCGTGAGGGGAGATCCGACGGCCTCATCATTGCTCCAGTACTCCCAAGGCGGAGCGGTCGCGTCTTCCCATTCGTAAGGCTGCTCGGTGGTGACGGCCTGCACTAAATTCAGCCCTTCCATTGAGGGGGCATCCTGGAGCTGGCGCAGCAGCTCTTCGGAATCCAATACCTCGGTGGAGATCGCGCCGTTCATCGCCCCCACAGTGCGGAGTTGACGGGTCAAGGCCCTGGTATCGATGCCATAAATGCCCGGAATTTGGTGATGTTTGAGATAGTCTGACAGGGTTTGGGTGGTGCGCCAATTACTCGGCTTGGTGCAAATATTACGGGCGATCGCGCCCAAGACCTGGGGCCGTTGGGATTCTTCGTCCTCTAGATTGACCCCGGTATTTCCCAGCTCTGGATAGGTGAAAGTGACCAACTGGCCGCAATAGCTGGGGTCTGTAAGCACTTCTTGATAGCCGGTCATGCCGGTGTTAAAAACCACCTCTCCCATGACCGTGCCCGAGGCACCGAAGGAGAAACCATGGAAAACAGAGCCGTTGGCCAAGACCAATAGGGCCGGTCGGGTTTCAGCGATGGAGAACATAGCGACCATAGATTAAATTTGGGACCTAGAATCGGTCATTCCAAGCCCCAACGGGCAGACTTAAGGATATCTAACCCTAGGGCGCGTCATCAACACCGGGTGAGCGCCTTGCTGGGCAAGATTATCGCGCCCGTTTCCACGCTATCGCTAGGGGCTGAAACTGTCGAAAAACAGCAATTCCAGCTTTAATTGTGACAGCCCCTAGTCGCTTGCCTTCACCCTTCCGAAGCAATGTCATTTAGCCCATTGACCCGCTCTGCCTATCTCATCAGCACTGTTTTGGGACTGTCTTTAAGCAGTTGTTCGTTGATATCGCCTGAGCCCCAGACTGCTGCCGCTCCCGCTTCGACACCGGTCGTAGCGCCAGAACCCGCAGCCACGCCCACGCCTGAACCCAGTTCCAACATTAATTTCTTTAAGGAAGGGGTAAACCGAGCCCAAAGCGCGGTGGCGATTGGTCAGTCTGCCCAGTCTGAAGACGATTGGAACTTGGCGGTTAGCCGTTGGCAACAGGCCGTGAACTATATGCAACAGGTTCCGGCTTCGGATGAAAACCACGCCACGGCCCAGCAAAAGGTCAAGGAATACCAGCAGAATCTGAATTTGGCCCAGAAGCGAGCTGAAGGTGAAGTAGCTGCTGCCAATGCGGCTAGCCAAGAAAGCCCGACTAACGCCCCGGACGAGAATGGCCGCGTGGCCCGCATCCCCATTATTGACCGTCGGGGTGGGACCCCGGTGGTGTCGGTGAGCTTAGCTGCCGAGGGGGGCAGCCAGCGCTTTAACATGTTGTTTGATACCGGGGCCACGTTGACTTTAATTACTGAAGCCATGGCTCGGGCGATCGGTTTTCAAGCTGCCGGTCAAGCGACGGTGACCGTGGCCGATGGTCGCCAAGTGGCGCTACCGATTGGGTATATCGACATTGAGGTGGGCGGCTTGGTGAAACGCAATGTCTTGGTGGCTGTGGGGGGCGATTCCGGTCTATTGGGCCAGGATGTTTATGGCGAATATGGCCTCTCTGTGGGGGCGGCTGTGATTGATCTATATCAGTAGCAGCAGCGAACACCGATCAGAAAAATTTCCTTCAGCCAACGTCGTCTTAACCTGCTCTTGATAGACGGAAGGACCGCGATCGCTGAAGATTAGAACAAGCGCAAATCTTAATAGAACATTAAATGGCTGTCTGAGTATTCCGGCCATCCAAGGGCCTGTACCGGTGCCTGCTCATGTCCCCCTCGCCAGATAGAGGCTTATTTCACTATGACCACAACAACCTTCCCTATTGATCTAGGTGCCTATCGGCGCATTAGCTTAGATCCGGCTGTATCAACCCTAACTGACGATCAACGCAGTGCCCTCAAAGCCAATATTCAGCTTTGCCGCGATGCGATCGTCTTTTTTACAGCAACGGGTGCAGCCCGGGGGGTGGGGGGTCATACCGGTGGTCCCTACGACACCGTACCTGAGGTGATGATCTTAGATGCCCTGTTTCGAGGCAATCCCGATGGCTTTGTGCCGACGTTCTTTGATGAAGCCGGTCACCGGGTGGGCACCCAATACCTGATGGCCACCCTCAACGGTGATCTGCCTGCCGAGCAGTTGATGCGCTACCGTGAAGCCCATCAGAAGCTACCTGGTCACCCTGAACTCGGTCTAACCCCTGGGGTGAAGTTCAGTTCTGGTCGCTTGGGGCATATGTGGCCCTACGTTAACGGCGTCGCGATGGCCAACCCCGGCAAAACCCTCTTCTGCCTGGGGTCTGATGGCTCTCAGCAAGAAGGTAATGATGCAGAAGCAGCCCGCCTAGCGGTGGCCCAGCATGTCAATGTAAAGCTCCTCATTGACGATAACGATGTGACTATTGCTGGCAACCCTTCCAATTACATGGGTGGTTATAGCGTCAAGCAAACCTTAGAGGGCCACGGTCTGAAGGTGCTGACCTGTGACGGTGAAGATATCGACGCCCTATACGCCAACATTTGCGAAGCGATTAATACCCCTGGCCCCGTTGCCGTTGTGCTCAAGCGTCCCATGTGCCCCGGCATTGATGG
>JBHJIP010000140.1:0-57575 GCA_050043365.1 Leptolyngbyaceae cyanobacterium | reverse complement strand
CCCAGTAAAAGTCCACCTAAGGCCTATGCTTCTCAACGAAAACGGCTTGCTTTAGAGCAGCGCATAGAGTTCAACAAGGTGATCAGATTCTCATGGTGAGACTGACTAAGATGCTGAAAAGTTTTCTGCACCACTAAGGAGGGATATGAATGCCTGCTGAGACAAACCACAAGCCTAGGCCATGGGCAGTTATCACAGTTATCGGCAGCAGCAGCCAGTCTAAGGGTGCGGAATTTTTTATCAGGACACCGATTAAAGGCAGACTCAAAAAGCCTACTAAACTGAAAAACTGCCCCACAAATCGCCAGTTGATTGAGAACAGCATGATCTTGACAAAGGCTGCATCATCTTTTTCGACAGACCAAGCGTTCACTCGCTGCTGTAACCGTGATGGGCAAAACATTGCCCAATACCACAGCTCCCAGGTTTCTTTTAAAAACCGCTTCATGGCTGCTCACCCACAAATGCAGCCCAGCTTTCACTACAGCTCTGTCCATGCTCCTTTAGCAATCCGTGCAGTTGTAAATCTGTTTTCACGGCAGTTGAGGATACTGGCAAGGTCGGATCTTTGAGCTGCTTCAGAGTCAGTTGCTCAGGTGCAGTCAGTTCTGCCCATAATTCCTGAAAGCGCGACCTCACCTGCTTTTTAAAGGCCTGCTGAGCCGCATCCAAATCACCATGCTGCCAGAGCATGGCTGCTGCCAATTGGGTCTAAAAAGGCAAATGTCCCGCCATTGCTTTCACCCAATCAATTTCGGCATCTAAAAATTGGCCTTGTTCAAGAAGTTCTTGCCAAGATTTTGGCTCCAACGCACCTAAAATCGTGGTACTAAACAGGTTTCCAAAGGGAGAGGTCAGGTTCAAGTTCTGATAGACCTCACTCAGCGGTCTACGGCTGGCCACCACCAAAGTCACTAAGCTGGCTGATGCCTTAGAGCGCCAGTCATCACCCCAGTCCTGAAACTGCTCTAACCGCTTTCCGATCGCCCCAAACTCATCAAACAGCACAATCAGCCGATAGCCCTGATCCCGTAGCGCCTCTAAGCCATCCTCCAGCTCAAACGGGTCGTCGTTTGCAGCCTTGTCCCAAGGCTCTGTGCCGGTTTGCTTCTTAACCTCCCGCCTTAGCCCTTCCACGATGCCAACCGGCTTGTGAACACGCCGATCCTGCAAATCCAGCATTACCACCAGCGGCTTTTGCTCCGGCAGACAAAACGCGTTAATCCGTTCCTTTACATAGCGCAGCATTGAGCTTTTGCCATTGCGCCTTATCCCGACAATATTGATGCTTTGCGGCACCGCTGCGCCAATGCGATTTTTAATGTCCGCAATGGCCTGTCGTCGCCCGTAAAATTTCTCTGGCGGTACCGCTGGCCCGTAAATAAATGGGTTTGGTCCCTCTCTAGAAGCGGCAACGACAACGGCTGGCGGTGGTGCCGCTTCTGCCTGTTGTTGAGTTTCAATCAGCAACTGCCCCACCAACTGTTTCAACGTCGCCAGATCATCGGCATTTTGGGTGATCAGGGCCACAATTTGATCGGCCTTGGTCGTTACCAAAGCCCCAACGGCGTCTACCCCTTGCCCCACATCATCCAAAGCCAAGCTCAAATTGTGGATGCGATTCAGCACCTCAGGGATTTGCTGGCCAAAACCATGCAGAGCTGTTTCGAGATCTGCCCACGCTACAGGTGCTGCCGCAATAGTCTGCAACTGGCCATTGATCTGCATCAACAGTTGGCTTTGAAACCACTGCTGTACTTCAGGATTGCTCTTCAGCCCAAACTCAAAAAACACGGCCAAACGGGCCAACAGGCCGGTGCCCTCTGCTGCGGCGCGTTCCAGATAAACCGCTGGGGGCTGCTCTTGCGCCACCACAGCAATTAGTTGATCCCGTAGACGGGTTTGCCCATCTTGGCTTTGCAGCAAACCCTCTAAAGCGTCTAGATCAGCTTCTGGCAGCGGTTGCACGGTACCGCGTTCCAATTGCTTCAGAGCTGCTTTGAGTTGCTTATCTTTACCTACCAGCCAAGTCACCTCGGCTTCATGGCTAGATAACACCGTATGGGCGCTCGCGCCTCCGTAGGTTCCGCCCGTAAACTCATCCAAGCAGTCCTGTACCAGACTCTGCTGCGCCCATAAAAAAGCGCGATTTATGGTTAAAGCCAACTGATCGTGGGTTGCCTTTAACTCTGGCGCATTCAGTTGTCGAGTCGCCCGCCGCCAACCGGCTGAGTAAGCCTGTACAAACCCGGCATCGACCCGATTACCGACAATGCCTGAGAGCATGGTTGCGGCTAACCAACTCCAAGTAATCGGATCCATTCACTGCTGCCTTGGCGAATTTAGCCCCCATCGTAGCGAAAGCCCGGAAAGAAATGGCCCCCCCAATCGCGAACCAATTTTGTCGGAACATTTGCCTGGGTCGTAACCTGGATACGGTACCCAACCCTCACCGACCTTTCACTAATGCCGCCGACTCCTCGTCAAATTCTTGAAACCCTCCTTCCCCCCCTGCGTCTAGCCGCAGGCAACGCCCGCCACATCCAAACCAAGATTGCCTCCCAGCCTGATAAGACCGATGTGGCCAACGCCTTTGCCGCTGCCCTAACCGACGCCGATCTGTCCATTCAAACCTTTGTGGAAGTGGCCTTGTTGGGGGCCTTTCCCGACATTCGCTTCTTTGGAGAAGAGCACGAAAAGACCTACAACACCAAATATTTTCGGGCGATCGACTTTGGTGAGACCAGAGACTACCTAGTCACCCTCGACCCGATCGACGGCACCCGCTTCTATAAAGACGGTCACCCCAGCTATCAAATCATCGTTACCGTCGCCAATACCGATGATTACGAGGCGGTGCTGGCGATTAGCCCCGCTTACGGCAATTACTACTACGGGCTGCGGGGTCAAGCCACCTTCAAAGGAGAGCTGTCTGTCGATTTGGATGACTGCCAGCCTTTGCAGCTATCGCCTTCACCCAATCGCGTCATGGTGGGGACAAGGTTGGCATCTTTGAAGCCGGTGCTGAGCGATCGCTATGAGGTAATCAGCATTGCCGAGGACTATTCCACCGACGTGCGGGTGCCTACGGTCAACGGCATCTTGACCGGAGAGTTGGCGGGGGTGGTGTTGGCGATCGGGCAACTGATTGTTGGGGCCGCTCTGGCATTTTTGGCGCGGGAAGCTGGATTTATTGTCACAGATCTAGCGGGAGAACCCTTACCACCGCTGGCCCACCATCAGGGGTATCGACTGCCCGGATTGATTATGGCGGCGACCCCAGAATTGCACCAGGATTTGGTGGCGGCAGCGCAGCCGTTTGCCCAGGGTTAAGGGCACAACTGATGGAGCCCGCCAGTCCACCGGTTGAGTCCGAGGAGGTCAAATCCCTCAGCACTACAGCCTTTAGATGGTTGATGGGGGCAGGGCTGATTTACCTGTTGATTACGGCGGTTGGCCTGATCAGCGCTGGGTTTAAATCCGCCACCGGAGAACAGGCCGAAACGTTATTTGCCTTTGCCACCAACCCTTGTCTGGGGCTGATCGTGGGGACGCTAGCGACGGCCCTGATTCAATCGTCTAGCACGGTCACCGCCATCATTGTGGGTTTGGTGGCCGGTGGTTTGCCGGTGGCGACAGCGGTACCGATGGTGATGGGGGCAAATATTGGCACCACCATCACCAATACCTTGGTCAGCCTCGGCCATATCAACCAGAAAGAGACGTTTCGCCCAGCGTTCGCGGCGGCCACGGTACATGATTGCTTCAATCTGCTCTGCGTTGCGATTTTTTTGCCCCTAGAGATGCTGTTTCACCCGATCGAGCAGCTTGCCGGGTGGCTTTCTCAGGTTTGGGTGGGGAGTGGGGCGATCGCCATTCAAGAGTTCAATCTGGTTGCAGCCGTAACCGAACCAGCGGTGCAGTTAGGTCAGTTCGTCACCCACAGCCTGCCCGTACCGTTCGACGGTATCGGATTGATTTTGATCGGGATGGGGCTAATTTTTGTCTCGATCGCCCAACTGGGAAAGCAGCTCAAAATCCTGATGACGGGGCGGGCCGCAGCAATTTTGCAGGGCGCTATGGGGCGCGGGGCGATCGCCAGTCTCTTGACAGGCACCTTGGTGACTGTATTGGTGCAGTCCTCTTCAACCACCACCAGTCTGATGGTTCCTTTGGCCGGAGCAGGGGTGCTGGATCTGGCCCAAATCTATCCCTTTACGTTGGGGGCCAATATGGGCACCTGCGTCACCGCGCTACTGGCTGCCACGGCAGTCACTGGCGCTGAGGCGGCTCCAGCCTTGCAGATAGCCATGGTGCATCTGCTCTACAACCTGTTGGGAGTGGGGGTGGTTTATGGGGTGCCCTGGCTGCGATCGCTGCCGATGCAAGGGGCAGAATATTTGGCGACGGTGGCGGCTGAGCGTCCGCCCTTGGCGCTTGCCTATATCGTTTTGATGTTCTTTGGTATGCCAGCAATTTGCTTGGGAATCAGGTCATTCATCTAGGATGCGCGCATCTAGGGTGCGCGGACAATTTGATTCCCCTTTAATGGCTCCGGCGACGCTGGGCGATCGCCACCTTTGCTAGGTCCATGATCGGCTCAAAATCAAAGTCTTGGGCCAGGGTCAACAGGACCTGTTTTAACTCAGTTTGCCGCGCTGGAATCGTGCTGCAGAGGGTTGCCACCTTATCTTCATCCACCTCAGCCGCGCATTGGTGGAGCTGCTGCAGCCAAGAAATGGGCATGGTTGCCAATTGTTCCACCGTCAAGCCACCCGCAGGGAGAACAGCGGATGCCTCCAGAACGGAGGATGCTTCAGCATAGACATACTGCATCCCTAAATGCTCCGCCATTTTTGCGAAAATAATTGTCGCCTCTAAGGGTTTGCGGACGAAATCATCGCAACCTGCTGAAAGGGCTTTTTCTCGCTCTTCAGCAAAGGTATTGGCCGTGAGCGCCAGGATAACCGTGTGAGGGCTGGAATGAGATAAGGAACTGGTGTCGTCAACACGCTCCAATGCCCGTATCCGCTGCGTAGCCGCATACCCATCCGTACCCGGCATACGAATATCCATCCAAATTAGGTGGGGCCGCCACCGTTGCCAGACATCGAGGGCTGCAGCACCGTCGTCAGCGGCGCGGACTTCGCAGCCAATGTCTGTCAAAAGTTGCACCAAGAGGGTCCGACTGGGGGGGTGGTCTTCGGCGACCAGGATACGCCACTGGGGTTGATTGGGGGCCAAGCTCAGCACTCGGGGGGACGCTTGGGGCGGCACCGCACCCTGGTGGGTCAACGGGGCTGAAATCGTGAACTCAAAGGTGGAGCCCTGGCCCAAGGTGCTGGTTAGGGTAATCTCTCCGTCCATCATCTGAATAAACTTTTGGCTGATGGGGAGTCCTAAGCCAGTGCCCTGGTGGGATTGTTGTCCCGCCTGAGCTTGCACAAAAGGTTGAAAGAGGAGCTCGATTTCTGCTGGGGCAATGCCAGGGCCGGTGTCCTCAACGGCAAAGTGGATGGCTCGTTCGTTCATGTCGGTCAGCACATCAGCCGTCACCCGCAGCACCACATCGCCCACCTGGGTAAATTTAATGGCGTTGCCCAACAGATTGATCAACACTTGCCGCAGTTTATTTTCGTCGAGAACAACATATTGGGGCACCGAAGTCTGGCGTTCGAACCGCAGACAAATGCCTTTGGCTTGAGCCTTAAACCGCAGCATGTCTTCTAGGGTATCCAGCAAAGTATAGAGGTCGGTATCGGCAGGGTTGAGGGTAATGCTCCCAGCCTCGATTTTGGACATTTCTAAAATGTCGTTGATCAACGCTAAAAGATGCTCTCCACTTTGATTGATAATGCCAAGCTGCTCTTGATGCTGGGGGGCTAAATCGCGATCGCGAATCAGTAGTTGGGCAAACCCGAGAATGGCATTTAGGGGCGTGCGCAGCTCATGGCTCATATTGGCTAAGAAAACACTCTTCGCCTGGTTGGCCGCTTCAGCCGATTCCTTCGCCGTTTGGAGCTCAGCGGTACGGTCAATGACCCGTTGCTCCAGTTCCGCATTGAGCTGCTGAAGTTCGGCTTCGGCGCGCTTGCGATCGCGAATATCACGACTGACAGTCCCTAGGGCAACCGGGTCTTGGCTGGCTGGATCTCGCAGCAAAAACAGGGTGTAATCAACGTCAATCGGTTCACCCGTTTTGAAATGGCGAAACTGGATTTCCCCTTGCCAATTGTCTTGGGCCATGACCGTGGGGAGCGCCCGATCTCGCTGAATGATCAAGCTCTCTGGCATAAAATAATCATTGATGGGGTGCGCTTCGGCAACCTCAAAGTTCTCTAGACCCACCATTGCTAAGCCTGCAGCATTAATAAACAACGGCCGCCCCGCCAAGGTGACGATGCCAATGAAGTCGCGGCTGGTTTCTAAAAGGGAAATCAGCTTCTGTCGCTCCTGTTCAGCCTGCTTTCGCTCACGGATATCCCGAGCCACAGCAGCCACATATAGGGAATCACCAGCCTCACCGCTACCGAGTAAGTAAAGACGGACCTCAATCTCTACGGGTTCACCGGTTTTGAAGTGGCGCATCCGAAACTCCCCCTCCCAGCGCCCCGTGACGCTGATTTGAGCAATTTGCTCGCCTAGGGCAGGCAAATCCTCTGGAAAAAAGAAGTCGGTCAAGCGGTAAGCTTGCATCTCGGCAATACTGTCTAGGCCGACCAATTGCATCCCCATTGCATTTAAGAAAAGCGGCTCACTATTCAGGGTTGAGATACCAATAAAATCACTGCTGTTTTCAATCAGAGAAACCAGATTGTTGCGGTCTCGCTCCGCCTGATTGCGATCGCGAATATCCCGAGCAGACACTGCCATACAGAGTGGATCATCTGAATCTTGGCCCCCAAACCGATAAAGGTTGACCTCAATCTCTATGGGTTCACCAGTTTTAAAGTGGCGCAATCGAAACTCCCCCTCCCAATTGCCTACTTCAGCCAGCAAGGTCAAAATTTCATCAAGTTCGATCAAGTCTTCAGGGAAGAAAAAGTCTTGTAAGCGGTAGCTCTGCATTTCTTCGACGCTACTCAGTCCGACCAGGCTTAACCCCGCAGTATTTAAAAACAGGGGTTCACAATTCAGCGTGGAAATACCAATAAAGTCTTGATTATTTTCAATTAACGATACGAGCCGTTGCTGCTCTCTTGCCGCTGCTTTGCGATCAGTGATATCCCGAACCGTCCCTAGAGCATGATATTTGCCGTTGAAGAAAATCCGTCTACCGGTCACTTCTGCATCAAAGCAGCTGCCATCTTTACGCACCCCTTTGGCTTCTCCAGTAAAGGGTTGGTTCTGATTTAGCGCATCGACAAATTTTGCAAAAACAGGATGGGAGTCAGGGTGAATATAAGTCGTGGGCGGCACCAAAAGAAACTCATCTCGCTCATAACCATGCATCTGGCAGGCGGTTGGGTTTATCTCCACAAGGGCACCCGTTTCTAGATCATTGATGAAAATGCCTTCACTAACGGTTTCAAAAATACTGCGGTATTGCGCTTCTGTAATCTTGAGTTCAGTTTGGGATTCTAAAAGGGCCTGAGTACGCTCACGAACTCGCTGCTCAAGCTGCTCGTTCATGGATTTCAGGGCTTGCTCAGCCTGCTTGCGATCGCTAATATCAGCCAAGAAGCCGATTGCCCCTCTAGCTTTACCTTGGGCATCGAAGTCTGTGATATTTCTGTCTTCGATCCAGAGATAAGTACCGTCTTTGCACCGGGTTCGATAGGTTGCTAAGAATCGAGGCTGTTCGGGGGCAACTCTTTTAACGGCAGTAAAAAACTGCTCTTGCTCTTCAGGGTGAATCAGCGCAATCCATTCATTGATAGATCTGGGTAGTTCTGAGGACGGGTAGCCCAAAATGTCTTCAGTATTAGCTCCCCAAGTAACAGTGTTTACTTGAGCATCCCACTCATAGACAATTTGACCACTAACTCGTCCAGCAATATCGTAGCGATCTCGCCACTCTGCCAACTTTTCAGCGTACTGCTGGTTTAAAAGCTCTGCCTGCTTGCGATCATGAATGTCTTCAATAATGCAAAAAAGGTATTGGGGTTCTCCGGCCTCGTCTCTTACTAAGGAAAGGGTTTTATTCACCCATTGGGGTTGACCGTCTTGGTGCACATAGCGCTTCTCAATGGAATACAGCGATGTATCACCCGCCAAGAGCTGCTGCATTTGCTGGCTAGAAACCACTAAATCAGCTGCATAGGTGATGTCTTGAAAGGTTTTGCCTAATAGTTCAGTTTCTGTGTAGCCGAGAAATTCACAAAAAGCTGGGTTGACCTTCACAAAACGACCCGATAAATCTGCCTGGGCCATGCCAATAGAGGCTTGCTCAAAAGCAGCTCTAAAGCGCTGTTCACTCTCTTGCAAAGCAATCTCTACCCGTTTGCGATCGCCGATATCGCGCCCGTCTCCCAAAATTTGATAAACATAACCATCTTCATTAAAGATAGGCTTGATAGTGACATCGATATCTAAAATATTGCCACCCTGACCCATCACCCGAGTTTCAAAGCGACTGAAACACCCTTGGGATGCCGCTTCAAATGCCTGTCTTAACAACATCTGCGAATCTGGCAGATGTTGGAACCACGCCGTTTCCCAGAGCTTTTTATCAATCACATCTTCTGAGGTCAAACCGCCGAATTTCAACGCGGTTTGATTCGCTTCAATCACTTCTCCATTTAGGCTAAAGAGCCCCATAAACTGAAAGGAAAAGTCAAAAATTGTGCGGAATCTGGCCTCGCTCTCCCGCTGTTGAGTGACAGCTCGATAACATTTTTGAATATCGATAGCGGTTCCAACCCTTTCCATGCCCCCCTCTAAATCAGCGGTGCGAGTGAGTTGTTGCAGCCGCAATTGGTTTTCAACTCGGGCGGCCACCTCCGCCTGCTGCAAGGGTTTAGCAATATAGTCGGCCCCTCCAGCTTCAAACCCATTGGCGCGTTGTTCGATATCACTCAAGGTGATCACAAAAATGACCGGGATCGCTTTGGTTTGGGACGAGCCCTTAAGGCGACGACAAACCTCGAACCCTTCCATGTCCGGCATTATCGCATCCAGCAGGATCAGATCGGGGGCAATCTGCTTAGCCTGAATAAGTGCTGTTTCCCCATGAGTCGCCACGGAAACCTTGAGATTCATAGACGCCAACAATGCCGATAAAACATGCCGATCAGCATCATTGCCACTCACAATTAGGACGCTATTTTGTATGGTTTCAAGACTCATCGATTAGAGAAGTCCAACTTTTTGTCAGCCTAGGGTCGGTTCGCCAAAAACGCGACATTGTTGAATAGGGAAGGTGAGGTATAAACCTTATCGATTAACCTTCCCTAAACGTATACGTATGGCCCATTATCCTTGAAACACTTTAGAGGGTGTTTGAAAAGTTCTCGGGACTTCCTTTTGTGACATGGATCACCCAAAAGAGTGACGATAGCATTAGGGCTTTAGCCATCCTATTAATGGGCTTCAGTATTGCTCAATTCCCCCCTTTTTAAACACCCTTTTAGGGCGGTAGGAGCTGTCCGAGTCAAGGCTCTATGGCATTGAAGATAGGCTTGGGTGTTCACGACAACCTGATCACCATCACTTTGCCGCGAATATCCAACCCAGTGGTACAAATCTAGGGGCTGTGGACAACTAAAACTAGGATCCTTATGGTGCAACGGTTACAGCCCCTAGCTTGATTTGCCGGAGCGGGCGTGGTCAGGCTTACCCAGAGAGGGGCTTGTCGTCAATTGTCCACACGCCCCAACAAGCTGTCCAAATATCTTGGCTTAGTCCACCAGGCTATGCATGGGGAAACATCAAGCCCCACAGAACTGTCAACATCTTCGACAATTTCAGAGGCTTTTGATCAAAAACTGGGGTGCTAGGATTCGAACCTAGGAATGTCGGGACCAAAACCCGATGCCTTACCACTTGGCGACTCCCCACCAATTAGCCCCATAAATATAGCAGTTTTAGTCCTGGCCCTGTCAACAGATTCTTGACACGGGTGCTCTGGCCTGGAGTATGGAGATTAGGAGAATATGGGTTGATTCGATCCATCTACATCCAACGATTGGAGCGTGGGCTTGACGGGCGGTTTGTTTTACTATGAGTGACGAGTACTCAGTTGTGCCGTCCGTTGGTGAAGCGGCAAGTACCGATAGCCATTTGCTGTATAGGGCAACAATGTAACCATGGCCGAAGATAAGACCCCAGCTTCTCAAGACTCACCCGCCCCCAAAAAGGCCCCTAAAGCCAAAAAGGAGAAGCCCCCTGCCATTGAGAAAAAGCCCTTTGGTGAATTTATTGAAACGCATTACTTGCCCGCCCTATCGGATGCTTTGGGCAAGGCTGGATTTGATGGGGTGACCTTGGCTTTTGATAAGGGCACTTTGGCCATTACCGGGGCTGATGATCAAGCTTATTGGCAGGTGACAGGGCAGCTAGCGACTAAAGGCCGACAGTTTAGCGTGGTCTTTACTCAAGAAGATATCACCAGCTCAAAGTTCTTCTATTGCACTGAAGGGGGCGATCGCGCCAGCACCCTGGAGCATTTTATGGGCGATGAGCGTCGTGTCACCCTCGATTTGATGGTGCTCTATGTTTTGCAACGCTTGAATGGTCAAAAGTGGCTAACGCGCAACTAAAGCCTTTTCAAATGCAGCCGTTGATGGCGGCCTGGTAAACCCCCTGGTAGCGGTTCTTAGCCTGAAGTTTGCTAAGGCTATTGTTGATATGAAATTTGACTGTACTCTCGCTAATAAATAGAGTGCGGGCAATGTCGCGATCGCGGCGTCCTTGGGCCAATAGGGTCATAACCTCTTGTTCGCGATCGGACAAGGGGTTATGGCGGGTCGTGCGATAGGGCAGCGTTTGCAGCACCTTCACGACATTAGAGTCCGTTTCAGTCGGGGTTTCAAGCTGCCCGCCCCAGCCGATTGCCATAAACTGCAGCGTCCGAAATTGATCGCTCAGATCGGCAGATGGATTAGGTTGCTCCGTGGCAGGGATAGCGGCGATCGCCTCTAGGGCAACCGTCTGCTCTTCATACACCAAGCGACAGTAGTTGCACTGCACCTGATTCAAAATTTCTGCAGCCCGCAAGAAAATGTACACAATGGGCGAGGCCAATGGCCGTTCGGTTCCCATCAGAATTAAGCGTGTGGGCTGTAAAACCGCTGCAAGCTGTTCTGAAAGGGGAATCGCGTTTAAGGCAGGAGCCTTGGGGGCAGGCTGCTGCGCCTGGAGTGCTCCTTCTAGGGCAACGGTTGTGGTCATGCAAAGGATTTGCAACACCTCTAAGAATTCTGGATCTAGGGGCGACTGGCTAAAGGCTGCTAGCACCCCCACAACCCGTTCACGGGTCGCCAAAGGATATCCCGCGAATCCTTGAATTCCATTGGCGATCGCCCAATCGCGATCCTTTACCCAAGGTTCATCAGCCAGCCGATTACTCAGAAAAGAAACCCGATTTTGGGCAATTTTGCCCACCTTATAGGCTCCCATCGGCACAATCGCAAATGACCCGTCTAAGTGGGTATACAACCCCTGGGAAGCCACCAAACGAAGCTGAGTTTGATTCGCCTCGACAAGCCACAACCGCGCCAGAATACAGCCAAAATGCTCAACAAGCGCTGCCGTAACCTGATAAGCAATCCGATGGGGATCTAGACAACCGGCAATATCTTGACTGATTTGGTTGACGTACTGCAGGTTAAACAGCAGGCGGGTGGTGTCTAACAAAGGAGGAAGTCAGTGTCAAAATCACGGGCAGAAAGTACCTTTGACCTTCACTTCACTACACCTATCCCCACAACTCTGTAACGTTAGGTACAAAGACCCTAAGGATAGTTTTAGTTAAAGCGGGAGCAGTAAGCTGGATCTGATTGCACCTCTCGTAACAATCGTTTGATCCCTATGATTCAGCTAAGTGCTGCCGCCGTTGAAGAGTTGAAGCGACTCCAGGCTAATTTAGCCCCTGAACAATCCGCCGTGCGTCTTGTGGCGATGGAGGGGGGCTGTGCCGGTTTGCAGTATGACTTTCATTTTGCCGCCATGGCAGAATCGAGCGATCGCTCAATCGAAATAGACGGTTTAATAGTGCTGACGAGCCCTGATACCTTGAGCCGATGTGAAGGGGTATCGATTGACTATTCTGAAGATTTAATGGGAGGAAATTTTCGTTTTACGAATCCCTTGGCTCAGCAAACCTGTAGTTGTGGGGTTTCCTTCAGCTTAGAAGCTAGCGCTAAGCCCCTCACCGAAGACTGCACAACCGCCTAGGGCGCACCCTCAAGTTGGGATACAGTTCTGAGGGTTGGGCCAAACCAGTGACCTAGGTCATTCAGATCCTTGAGTTCAGTCACCCGATCTCAAAATCTACAGCACCCAATCTTTGTTGACACTGTCACCCTGCCAACTTGATCATCATCACTTCAGAACACTCAGCTATGGCCCATCATAAATGACATAGAGAAATGCGTTCGGACTGGAGTTCCTCCTGACCAGCCTCTAATTCTGGCAGCGTCAGGCCAATCGATAGAAATTTCTCTCCTCTCAACTGAGACAGTAGCACACGACTTCCCCCCAGCCAGATGGTTGGGGGTTTTTTGTTCACCCTTTACCCGCTTGTTTCTAGAGGCTGATGACGCGCCCTAAATCGAGAGGATTTGTTCGTCAAGGCTAAAATCTAGCGTTTGCTGATCGCGCCCCGAGGTCAAATAATCTTTTTGGAAGGCGTCTTTAAGGCCACTCACCAAATCAAATTTAGGTTGCCAAGCTAGCTCCCTCTGGGCTTTATCAATCGCAGTAAAGAAATGCTGCACCCGCATCGGAAAGGCTTTGCGCTTACCAAAGTCAAAATCCTGAGGGTTGTAATGGACAAGCTGCAATGCCGCCGGGTCTTTGCCCACTGCTGCGGCACAGGCCCGAGCCAGGCCGTCAAAGCTAACCGTCCGCTCTCCAGAAATGTTATAAACCTGCCCTACGGCTTTGGGGTTATCTAAGACGGCCGCCATCGCTGCAGCTAGATCCTCCACGTGACCGAGCTGGGTTAAGGCCATGCCATTCCCTGGGATGGGAATGGGGCGATCGCGCACAATGCGATCAAAAAACCAAGCTTCGAGATCGTTGTAGTTCTGAGGTCCATAGATATAGACCGGACGAATCGAGGTGAAAGGAACCCCTTGCTCGGCTAAGTAAGCTTCAGTCTGGAACTTGCCCTTGTGGCGACTCTTAGGATCGACAGCATCCCCTTCGATATGGGGCATCTGATCTGACTTGAGATAGACCCCGGCTGAACTCACGTAGACAAAATGTTGAAGCTTGCCCTGAAATAGTTCTATCAAAGGCTGCGTATCGCTCAGTTCGCGACCATTGTTGTCGAAAATAGCGTCGAAGTTTTCTCCTGACAGGGCTGATTTGAGGGCTGCAGGGTCTTTGCGATCGCCGTGGAGTTGCGCAATCCCCTCAACGGGGGCTGGTTTATTGCCCCGATTGAACAACACAACTTCGTGACCTTGGGCCACCAACTGCTGGGTCAAAGACACCCCAATAAAACGGGTTCCCCCCATGACCAAAATTCGCATTCCCATGACTCCTAACGTAACTGTTTCAGCGTCTCACGCCATTAAGCCTGGGGCAACGCTAACAGCATAGGCACTCTCGATTTGGGAAGCCGTTAAAGTCCGACCCACCAACCCACTGCCAACTTTCAATTGAGCGCCTTGAAGAGCCCCATTAGGGTTTCAGTGGTTACAACGGTTGCAAATTCGCCATGTAGGCTGGCCAAAGAGATGTCATGGACTTGCGCCGCTTTGTACAGAGTCCCGTCTGGCCCTTTGAGATCGAAGGTGGCAGTTGCGTCTGACACAACAAAAGTCGTAAAGCCAAGATTACCGGCCATGCGGGTCGTCGTCGAAACGCAGTGATTTGTGGTTAGGCCAACAATAATGAGCGTATGGATCGATTGGTCTCGAAGATACGCCTCTAGATCAGTCCCAATAAAAGCACTATTCACGGTTTTCTTAAAAGCTGGCTCACCTTCTTTCGGCACGGCGACAGCCTTAAAAGCGCAGCCGGGACGATCGAGCCTAAGCGGCGATTTGGGTTCTGTTGAGCAATGCTGGATGTGAAGAATAGGACGGCCAGTTGTACGCCAATACGCGATCAGTCGGCCAATATTTGCTTCCGCCTCTGGGTTGTTTCTGGATCCCCATTTCGGATCATCGAATCCTTTTTGGACATCGATAACAAGCAATGCAGCGTTTTCGATAGCCACGGCAACTTTTACCCAGAAACGACGCCAACTGTGTCACCAGCAACTAGCAACTTAGATTGTCCACAGCCCCTGGATTGACGGCTCTGGGGCAACACAGCGTTAGACAGCACTCGGCAGGCTCATTTCGAACAGCACAACTTCTGTCCCATGGTAGTGAGACGGAAGCGTCGGGTCCACTCCAATCACCTGTCGGCCAACGACCACAAATCCTGCTTGCTCATAATAGGCAACGAGCTGACGGCTGGCTGCTGCCGTATCCATACGAATCCCTTCCCGTTGCAGCGCTCTGCTGTGTGCGCAGGCCCAGTCAATGACGACATGGAGAAGTCCGGACGCGCCGGACGGACTACGAGCAATCCGGTGGAGGTAAACGTGAGCACCGCGATCGCGATCGCCCCAGACAGCTGCATCTTCGTAAGCGATGACGAACGTGCCCACCATCGCGTCGTTGTCCATAACCCGAAATAGCTGCCCCGCCTGAACTTCCGCTATGAGTGATGCGTCTGAAAAGTTCGGCCAGACGAGCGTGCCCCGTTCCTGTTGCTTGCGGCGACCTGCGGCATAGGCTGCTTGGACACGAGACAGATCGCCGATACTGGCAGGTTCGACATTCATGGCTGGACGATGCGGGTACCGTCTTAGGCTACCGTCCGTTAGGGGCCAAAGCGACTTATGGCTCGGGTTGAGCCGTCTCAGTTTGGTTCAACTGCTGCAGTTGCTGAACGCCCGGATCCTGCTGCCAGTACTTGAAGGCTTGGGAACCAATGACGTAGATAATCGCGAGGGACAATCCCAGCTTTAAATAAGAGCCAAAGATCGCGAGGTTGCTTGAAGTGTAGACTCGCATGGTGCTAAGCCATTCCATAGGTACGTCTATACTTAAATTTCCTCAGATTTTTTCCCAAGCAGGATTCCCCACCCAGGTTCACAGAAGATTCACGGGATTTTAAAGCCTTGGCAAAATTTGCGGCGCTTCAGTAATTGCCCGCTTTACACAGGTGCAGCTATGGGCTGAGCGGGAACCTGCCCTTGGCCCTGGGCAAAAACACGCGGATGGCGGCAGGTCACCGTCGCGGTTATGGCGTTGCCGGGTTTTAGGCCCAGGTCGGTTGGGATCCGGGCCTGCAAAAGTTGTCCTGCGGCGGTGGTCAGGGTGTAGCGATATTCCCGACCGAGGAATTGGCGATCGCGCACGATCAGCGTCCCCTGTTCATCTGCCTGTAAGTGCAGATCTTCTTGGCGAATCATCATTTGCCCTTCGGTGAGGGATGCATCCTCAGGCCGCACTGGAAAGGATCCCAAAACCGTATCCCAGCGGCTGCCAACCTGTTTTGTCGGCAGGAAATTAGCCTGGGTGACAAATTCCGCTACAAATTGAGACGCGGGCTGGTGGTACACCCTCTCTGGGGTGTCTAGCTGCTCTATCTGCCCCTGGCGCATTACCGCCAAGCGATCGGAAATGGACATGGCTTCTTCTTGGTCATGGGTGACAAAAACGCCAGAAGCCCCAACCCCTTTGAGAATGTCTCGCACTTCCTGGCGAAGATAGAGGCGCACCTGCACATCTAAATTGCTGAACGGTTCGTCTAGCAGCACCAGGCTAGGGCGGGGGGCAAGGGCGCGGGCGAGGGCGACCCGCTGCTGCTGCCCCCCCGATAGTTCATGGGGATAGCGGTTTTCAAACCCGGCTAAGCCAACCAAAGCGATCGCCCGTGCGGCTTCGGTCTTGCGCTTATGGGCTGGAAACCGCTGCCGTTGGGTGACCGATTTGAGGCCAAAGGTGACGTTGCCCAAGACCGTTAGGTGAGGAAAGAGCGCATAGTCTTGAAACACGACCCCCACGCCCCGATGCTCAGGGGGAACCCACTGGGGAGCATCACAGACTGCGCGACCGGCTAAGGTAATGGTGCCGGTTTGAGGGCGCTCAAATCCGGCAATGAGCCGTAGCAGGGTGGTCTTGCCGCAACCCGACGGTCCTAAAAGGCCGAGTAAATCACCCTTGGCGAGGGTGAGGCTAACCCGATCAACCGCTGGAACCGCTTGGTTAGGAAAGTGCTTGCTGAGGTGTTCTAACTGCAGAATTATCGACGAATCCATAGCGATCGCGCGAGCCCCTCAAGCACAGCAGACTATTGAAAACCAACCTCAACAAGTGTAATACCAATGGTCTACAGGTCCAGACGCATTTCGTTAGAAGGTTGGAATCCCATTTGCTCGTAGAGGGGTTGGCCAAAGGGAGAGGCATGCAAAATGATGCGCGTGCAGCCCAGGGATTTCAGGTAAGCCACCGCCCGTTGGGTCAGGGCGCGACCCATCCCCTGACGCCGATAGGTTGCAACCACATAAACGTTCCAGAGATAGCCATAGCAGCGTTGCTCTGGCATCAAAGCATTCGGGTATAGCCCTGCAAACCGTTGTCCACCTACAGACCCGACAATTTCGCCCTGGACCTCTGCCACAAAGGCTTGATAGTCAAGGGTCGCGGTCGCGGTTTGAATAAAGTCCAGGGTGAGGGCCTGCCAGTCAGGGCGAATGCCCGTTTCGGGCACGCCGTTATCGCGCCATAAGTCGTGAAAGTGTTGGGCAATCGTGTCCCAATCTTCGGGGGTAGCTGGACGGTAATGGATAGCGGTCATTTGCTCCATTCAAATCCTTGCATTGGCCTGTCAACCCCTAAGTTCGCCGTAACTTTGATGGTTGGGGCTGCTGGCGTTGGTTATCAGCCCATGTGGCACCTTTCGTAAAATAAATCCCGGCAGTCACGATGGCCAATCCCACATAAAACAGCCGAATCCCCCACCCGGTTAAACGAAAGAGCAGCGAAAACAGACCGGGCTGCACGCCGCTATAGCGGGTCAACTCCGAACGAAACCACTTATCATCGTCATCAATGGTTTGGAGGCCCCCTAGGTCGGTGGGCAAGATCGGCATCCGGGGAGTGTAGAGGAAAAAGCCCAAAAGCCCGGAATGACCTGTGGCCTCCACTAGCAACACATTCGTAACCCGCTGGGCCTCGGGAGGCGAAAGCTCTGAAGCGGTGGCCACGGCCTGCACCCAAAAATACTGCCGCACCCCATAGCTACTCAAAAACACAATCGGCACGGCAATGATCAGCAGCAGAGATCGCCGTAGACGGCTCCAGCGAGACGGCAGCCAAACCGTTGCCGCCCCTAACCCTACCCCCTACAGGGCAAAAACCACGACATTCGTGATTTCAACCAACTCAAAACTTTGCAGGAGTCCACCAAAAAGAGGCAAGGAATAGACAAACTGCTCCGCCCCCCAAGTCAGACCGCCTTTCAAAATAACGAGGCCAATCGTCACCCCAATGACGCTTAGTAAGTAAAACAAGCGCGATCGCAACGGCTTTAAGGTAGATCGCTGACGGGAGGGATGACGTGGCATAGGTGAAATCGATGTTCAATCAGCAGGATACTAGGGGCTGTCATTAATTAAAACTAGGATCCTTGTAGTGCAACGACTTCAGTCCCTATTAATATTGTAGGAGCGGGCGCGGTAATGCTTGTCCAGCAAGGCTTCCACCCGTAATTAATGACGCGCCCTAAGCCCCCTTGTTCACGATTATTTGAATTATTGAGATTTAGCGACCAAGCCGTCACGTTTCAGGGTTCACGAGAATGTCACATTTATATGCTGTGATTAACTTAGATCGCTGCAGACATTGCGCTAGGCAGTGGCTGTGTGTGGATCCCTGTAGAAAAAGTACAGGCCCATTGATCTAGTGTTGGTGGGCCTGTGCTTAAACTCGGTCTTTGCATTGAGCAATGGCTGTGTGTGTATCTCGCTCGAAAAAGCATCGGCTCACTGATTCCCATCGGTGAGCCGATTGCTTTAGCAAAATCTTTTCAGACCCCTTGCCACCTGTTTTTGGCTGTCACAATCCGCTTCTGACAAAATTATCCGGACAGCAATTATTTCCTTTGAAAATTGCTATGAGCCTTGTTGTTGCTGAACTTAGCCTAGAACGTTGATCCCTAAGCAGAGCTGGGATTTTAGGCTTTGAGTTACAGCGCCACCTAGACTTCCATCAGTGCATCCCTATCCATGTATTGCTCAGCAATACTTTTTTGACCAGAGACGTTTTCAGAGCCAGCGATCCAATCGCGAGCCCTGATGGCAAGCAACGGACTCTCGGTTTCCGCAGTAGGGAGGGGCCATGGGCAACGTATATCTAGACGATGTGGAAATCGTCCGCCAATTCATTGAGGGTGAAGGGGCCCTGGTTGCAAATGAAAGCCTGCGCATTCAGGCGGCTTTAGACACGGCACAGCTCTTGGCACGTAACGGCCAAATTTTGGCGATCGCCCGCCTGCAGAACAGCCCTAGCCAAGTTTTGATTCGGCCTCAGTCCGATTACGCCGAACTCCTGCACCAGGTGCTAGAGGCCTATGAATACGTGCCCTTGGGCCAAGATGCCCAAACCCAATTTCAGCGGTATGAGCACCACGCGGTACCCGTTGGCTATCAACTGCACTGTGCTGCCGCCCGCGAATTGTGGCGGCAGTGGTGGTTGCAGCACCGCCATAGCCCTGCGGCCTTTTTCCCTGAGGAGCTACAGCTCTTGAGCAACGACCAATGGTGCCCCATTCAAGACATTGTTTTTAACCAAGGCACCCTATTTGTGAAAACGGCCCTAGGGGAAACCATTCATCAAGGCCATGATTCACTGGTGTGGATTGAGCAGCAGGCCGAAGCGAGCGATGATGAGCCCACCCAATTCTTGACGGCAGACATGGCTGCAGAGCAAGGTTATGTGTCCACGGTGCGACAATCGCCCCAGTCGCCTCAGCCCAAGCGTCCCCAAACCCAGGTGCCCGCCCCTCTCAATCAAATCGTCCGCCATGAATCGGGAAAGCTCTATGTGCGTACGGCTCTCGGAGAACTGGTAATAGAAGGCAGTAACCTCAACTGCCGCCTCAATCGCCGTCCTCACCAACTGGCGCACCGATCTAAGGGCTGTCATCAATTAAAACTAGAATCCTGGTTGTGAAACGATTTGCTTAGGACATTTCTTGAAAAGAAAATACCTGGCTCTGGTGCTGACGCCGCGTGACAACCTATGTAGGGGCACCTTTTGTGGGTGCCCTCGATAACCCGCCGGAGGGGACGAATCGAGAAATCGGTTTGTTTAGGGGCGATTGGTGGAGGGTAGGCACAAGACCTACCCCTACCAAGGTAAATTCTTGTCTGGGAATTTGCTTAAAGGCTACGCTTCACCTGTTACCGAAAGAGACTCGACCCAAATGCGCGGGCAGAGGCCACCGGGGGTGAACTCTGGCTCAGCCTCGATATGCACGATGGATTTCAATAAGGTTTGAAAGTCACCGGCTACGGTCGCCGACTCGATACTGACCTTTTCACCCTTGTTGATGAGCCAACCATCAAAGGGCAGTGAGAATGAACCCTGCAGGGCATTAACCCCGGCATGAAGGGCCTGGAGATCGTCAATGTAGACCACATTCTCCGCCGTCTCTAGATTGAGGGATGAACCCGATGGGGTTGCTGCCGTCACATGGTAGAAGCTGGGGCCAATGCTGACCTTAGCCCCAATGCTGGCATGGCCGGTGGGCTGGGTGTTGAGTCGTTTAGCCGTGCCAGCGCTGTGGAGGAAGTTAGAGAGCACACCTGCTTCGACAATCGGCAGGCGACGGGTGGGGGTGCCTTCTCCATCAAAGGTTTCAGCACTGATGTTGTCGGGGTGCAGAGCATCGTCGTAGACCGATAACAGCGGCGATGCGATCTCGGTGCCGAGGGTCTCAACCGTAGAGAGGCTGCGGTTGTCCAGCACGCTTTGGGCATTGAACATGTTAGAGAAGGCATCCAGTAGGCTCAGAAAGGCCTCAGCTGAAAACACCACCGGGTATTTGCCAGTGGCGATCGCCTCATACTCTAAATGACTCAGGGTTTTGTCGGTGGCTTCCTGCAGACAACCCTTGACATCGAGCTGGGACAGGCCGCGCTGCACTCGCATCGCCCCAGCAGAGCGGGGTTTGCGGCCTTCTTGCTCAGTTTTACTGTAGAGATAAATTGACGTGTAAGAGCGGCCCTCCTGGCGTAAAGCTCCGCCGCTATTCAGGTAAAACCGATCCACATCCCGCTGGGCCAAACCGTTATAGGGCACTGAGGTGATCGCCGGATGAGCCTCTAGCAGATCTTTTTCAGCCCCAAGTAGGGTCTCGATTAAGTCAGGCACAGGGGCAGGGTCTGCTTTCTCGACTTTGACCTCAGCTACCGGATCAGTGGCATTGGGGCTAAAGTCTGGAATATTTTCTGTGGCCCCAAAAACGCTGGCCTCCTGAGCCGTTTTTAAGGCTAGCTGGATGCCATCGGGATCAACATCAGTGGTGGTCGTTACCCCGAGGCGGCCCTGATCATTCCAAACCCGCACAATCACGCTAGAGCGCTGAGAAGCTTTGACCTGCTTTGCCTCACCGCGATCGACTTGAACGCTGGTTTCATCCACAGCGGAGCCATATAGGTCGTATTTAGCAATCCCGAGGGCTTGGGCACCGGATTGGGCGTAATCGGCAATGTCCTGAATGGTCGGCATAATAGCTCTGTAGGCAGTATTCAGTATTCTTCTATCCATAAAGAAGAATTCAACCTAATTAGTCTAGCGTTGCTCTGGTTGGAGATGGGGAGGGCAAATTCTTGCGGTTCATCCGGAGAAGGCAACCTTTGTGGAGAAAAAAGAGCCACCCCAAGCTTAAATACTCAGTATTTTCTGCAGAAGTACCCATAGACCTCTGCTAAAAGTAAAAGCAACAATCTCAGTTCAACGCTAATCCTGAATTTGCGCCATGGGTTACCTCATCCCGCCAAGAAAAAGTTTATGGCTGTGAAGCGATCACCGCTCAAGTACTGGTTTCGTCGGTTTAGATATCAACTTCGCAAACCATCCCTGCGGGTGATGTTTACAGTCCCCGTTCTAGTGCAATTGGTCGGGGCTGTGGGCTTGGTGGGGTATCTCTCCCTACGCAATGGCGAACGGGCCGTTCAGGATTTGGCCTCTCAACTGCGCACAGAACTCTCAGCCCGAATCCAGCGAGAATTGCAGGGCTATTTTGGCGAACCCCACGAAATTAATCGCCTCAATGCCACGGCGTTTCGCTATGGCGATATTGACGTTGTCAATGCTGAATATGGCGAGCATTTGCTATTCCAGCAAATGAAGACCCACCCCTCGATTGCGCTGATCTACTGCAGCAGTTCCCAATCGGGGGAGTTTTTTGGGGTGTTGCGGGTACCCGCCACGGGTGAGTTGCAACTGTCCTATGGCAATGCCAGCAATGACTTTTTCCGCGACTACTACAGCCTAGATGTGCGGGGTAATCGACAGTACCAGCGCTATCGAGCCCTGGAGCCCTATGACGCGCGGGCGCGCCCCTGGTATAAGGCCGCCCTAAATGCCCAGGGTGCGGCTTGGTCCGATGTTTACATTGCTTTTTCGACCGGATTGCCCAATATCACCGCCAGCTTACCCGTCTATCGCAACGATCAAGAGCGCCAGCTTTTGGGTGTTTGTGCGGCGGATGTGGTTCTGCCTGAAGAGTTTCGCAACTTTCTCAGTGACCTCAAAATCGGGCAATCAGGTCAGGCCTTTGTGATCGATCGTCAAGGCCATCTGATTTCTAGCTCGACAGAAGAGCCATTGATGGTTGAAGCAGGGGATGCTCGAACTTTCTTAAAGGCTGAAAATAGCGCCGATCCCTTGGTGCAAAAGTCAGCGCAGTTTTTGTCAGAGCGTTTTGAGAGATTAGACAATATCCAGCAGGCTCAGCAGCTTATCTTTGATCTTGATGGAGAGCGTCAGTTTCTAGAGGTCTTGCCTTTCAGGGATGGGTTTGGCCTGGATTGGTTGATTGTGGTGGTGGTTCCTAAGGCGGACTTTGTTGGGCAAATTCGTCAAAATACGCAAACCACCCTTGTTTTATGCCTCATTGCCCTGGCGATTTCCCTGGCCGTGGGCATCATTTCTACCCAATGGATTGCCACCCCGATCTTGCAGCTCAATCAGGCTGTGAAGGCGATCGCCAAGGGCAATTGGCAGCAAACCATTGATCTAGACCGCAATGATGAGGTCGGCGAACTGGCCCGTTCTGTAAACAATATGAGCGCTCAGTTGCAGCAGTCTTTTAATCAGGTCGAAGCCCAAAAGAATGCCTTTGCCCGGTTTTTTCCCACGGAATATCTCAACTTTTTCAATAAAAAGAGCGTTACCGATATCCACCTAGGGGACTGCATCAGCAAAGAAATGGCGGTGATGTTTGCTGATATTCGCAATTTCACTGGCATGGCTGAGCACATGGAGCCCCAAAAACTGGCGAATTTCATGAATATCCATTTGCAAAATATTTCGCCAGAAATTCGTCAACATCAGGGCTTTGTGATTAAGTTCATTGGGGATTGCATCATGGCAGTTTTTCCCCAAACGGTTGAGAATGCCCTCGATGCTGGCCTGGCCCAGTTCCATAAAATTCGAGACAACAATGCAGCGTTAGAAAAAGAGGGATTCCCTCCCATTACTATCGGCATGGGGGTGCATGTGGGGCAAATGATGCTGGGCATCATCGGCGAACCCACTCGCCTGCAAGGGGATGTTTTGTCTGACACCGTAAATCTGGCGGCTCGTTTAGAGGCGGTTTCTAAGGTTTATGGGGCTCAAATGCTGATTTCAGAGCGGGTGCTGGATAAACTCACTCAACGGGAAAAATATCAGCCTCGGTTTTTAGACCGAATTATGGTCAAGGGGCGAACCACACCCCTGGATATCTATGAGATTCTGGCGGCAGACAGCGACACCATGCGCAGCCTCAAGCTTAAAACCCGTGAGGACTTTGAGGCCGGTGTACATTGCTATCAAGCCTGCGATTGGGTGGGTGCGAAAGGATATTTCTCAGAAGTCCTGCGCGTGAATATTGCCGATCGCGCTGCTCAGGTCTATTTACAGCGCTTAGAGCAGTTCATCGCCTATGGCATTCCAGAGAATTGGGACGGAGTCTGGGCCTTTACCCGCAAGAATTAGTCGGGCTTCGGAGCTACCGCCATGGCGGAGCCGTCGTGAAGCGATCGCGCAAAAACTCACTCAACAACTGCACCTTGATCGAGAGGTGACGATTGACGGGATACAAGATGCAGAGGGATAGGGACGGGGCCTGGTAGTCGGACAGAACCCGTTGGAGCCGCCCCTGCTGTAAATCCTCTCCCACCATAAATAGGGGCAGCAGCGTGATGCCCAACCCTTGGATGGCCGCCTCTCGCAAGGGTTCGCCATTGTTGGCGCAGAGGGGGCCGCTGACGGCTACAGTCACTTCACCGTCGGGGCCAATCAGCCGCCAGGGTTGATGCTTAGTGCCATGGCCGTAGGGCAAGCAGATATGCTTGGCCAAATCTTGGGGCTGCTGGGGATGGCCGTGCTGAGCAAGGTAATCAGGCGCGGCGCAGAGCAGCACCGGCATCGGACAGAGTTCGTGAACAATTAGGCTGGTATGGGTCGTAGGCTGGGCGATTCGCACCGTCACATCGAATCCTTCCTCAATTGGGTCGATGAAGCGATCGCTCAGACTCAGCTCGATCTGCACTTCAGGGTAGCGCTGCAGAAATTCCGCCAGGGCTGGAGCCAGATGCAAGGTGCCGAAAGACATCGGCGCGTTGATGCGCAGCCCCCCCTTAGGCTCCGAGTGTAATCGGGTTACCGCGAGTTCTGCCTCAGCAATATCGGCCAAAATCGCCAAGCAACGCTCGTAAAAGGCGAGGCCGGTAGGGGTCGGAGTGACCTTGCGGGTGGTGCGATGCAGGAGCTGCACCTGCAGATCATCTTCTAGGTTAATCACCAGCTTATTCACCGCCGATCTCGACAGGTCCATTTGTCGCGCCGCCGCTGCAAATCCGCCCGCCTCAATCACTTGCACAAAGGCCCGCATACTCTCCAACTTGTCCATGGCGTTCCTTTTTAGCCTTTAATTTTATTGTCTACTAAATAGCGACAATATGTCTATTAAATTTAGTATTGTCTTTTTTAAGAGTTCAATCCATAATAAGACCAAGGCCAAAAGCCCCACTCAATTCCTTCATCTGTAGTCCTCAATTTGGGAGGTGCAACATGATCACCCTTCGTCCTGCTAGCGATCGCGGTACCGCCAACTTTGGTTGGTTGGATAGTCGGCACACCTTCTCTTTCGGCAATTACTACGATGTTGACCACATGGGCTTTGGTAGCCTGCGGGTGATCAATGAAGACAAAGTTGCCCCCAGCGGTGGGTTCAGCACCCATGGCCACCGGGATATGGAAATCATCTCCTATGTTCTAGACGGTGCCCTGGCCCACAAAGACAACATCGGCAACGGGTCCACCATCCGCCCTGGCGATGTGCAGCGGATGTCGGCGGGCACCGGCATTTTGCACAGCGAGTACAACGAATCCGAGCAAAGCCCGGTTCACTTCTTGCAAATCTGGATTCTGCCTGAGCAAAAAGGCATTGAACCTAGCTACGAGCAAACCCACTTTCCCGCCACGGAAACCCAGGGGCAACTGCGCCTGGTCGGGTCCCGTGATGGTCGAGAGGGATCCGTCACTATCCACCAAGACGTGAATCTTTACGCCACTCGTCTCCATCAAGGGGAGTCTGTCACCCATTCCTTGGCACAGGGGCGGCAAGCTTGGGTGCATCTGGCCAAAGGGGCGATTACCCTCAATGGTCAAACCCTAACGGCTGGGGACAGTGCCGCCGTCACGGCAGAAACCGCCCTGACGCTGACTGGGGCGAGTGATGATGCTGAAGCATTGCTATTTGATCTAGCTGCTTAGGTAAGCTTACTGGGCCGTGCTTTGCCATGGCCCAGTAAGGGTCGAAAGACTGCCGACTGTTTTATTTGCTGAGAAAGGAATCCTATCAGCGAACCCAAAATTGCGGATACGAAGCCGGTTGTGATGGAACTGGAGGCGGATGACTACCAAAGCAAACCTATTTGCCCTTTTTCCTAATGTTAGGAGAAGGATAACCTAACATTCCGCAGTTTGTAGAATCAGCTCTGCAGACAATAGACCGGTTGTGAAATAGTAGATATTAGAGTGATGCAAGAATAAGCTTTTCCTTACTTGGCTGGCCACGGACAAAGAATGGCGGAACCGCTGGCGGACCAGCCTTGTGCATGGGCACGACTCCAGCCGCGAAGGATTGACTGCTCCGGCTGCAGAGCGATCCTCACCATCGATTGGTGGCAGAAGCTTTGGAAGAATCTGTTTCTGCGTCAGAAATCACTGCAGCGATCACTGCACAAAACCCGCCGCGATCGCCCAAGGTAGTATTACAAATCCGGTTGTGATCGAGATCGCGAAGACTAGGCTAAACCCGTACAGAACAGGCTTTGCCCCTTGTGACATAGCCCCCAACGATTGCAGCGCACTCCAAATCCCATGGCGTAGATGGAACCCCAATAGTGCCAGCACCAGGGTATAGCCGACGGTGTATGACGGTTGTCGAAAAGTATTGACCACCATCCGGGCTAAGTCTCGGACTTCTTCCCCTTGCAGGGCCGTGGTTAAGTACGGGCCAAATTTAAACGTCAGCAGGTGGCTGACCAGGAAGATCGCCAAGCCGCTACCCGTAACGATCATGGTGCGAGCGCTGAGAGACTGCAGGCTAGGCGCTCCCCGAGAAGCGTATTCGGTGTAAGGGGTTGGGCGAGCCTGACCACGCCCCCAAAAGATTTGGATGCCATAGGCGGCATGGGTGAGAACGATGCCCAGCAACACGATTTCCACCAACCAAAACAAAGGGCCGAGCCGTTCAATCAGGCGACCGTAGGCGTTGTAGGCATCATGGCCTGCAAACATCAGCAGGTTGCCAATCATATGGGCCAGCACGAACAGTGCTAATCCCAGGCCCGTGATTCCGGTGATCAGCTTTTTGCCAATGGGAGACAGAATGATCTGGCGCAGTTTACTTGCTCTAGGAACGGCTGTCATAGTTGAGGCAACAATTCAAACCCCTGTCTTGATTTTAAGGTGAGGGCCAGAAAGGATCTGATTTGTTTTAGGGCTAAAACGCCCTTACAAATCGATTCAGAAAGCATCTTCTTCTCGGGATCTTAAAAGCCCCTTCCTCAATCATCATCAAGGAAGGGGCTTTTAAAGCATCAAGGCTGGCAAATTAAGCGGTCTGTGAACGCTTTTGAGGGCGGGCTGAACCCACCGGGCTACGGCGACGCTCTGGTCGAGCAGAACCGCCACCACCACGAGAAGGGCCACTACGTCCGCCTTTAAAGCGTCCTTGGCCATAGCCCCCTCGACGACGGCCTCCGCCTCGACGGGGCCGAGAAGAGCGGGTTGGCATGGGGGTTTCCGGCTCATAGCCCGGTATCACATTCTTCGGGATGTCCCGCTTAAGTAAACGTTCAATATTCTTCAGCAGATAGAACTCATCCGCGCAAACCAGCGAAACAGCCTCGCCTTCGTTGCCTGCCCGACCGGTACGACCAATGCGGTGCACATAGTCTTCGGGTACATTCGGCAGTTCAAAATTAACCACATGGGGCAAGGTGTCAATATCTAGACCCCTGGCAGCCACATCCGTAGCGACTAGGACCTGTACTGAGCCCCGTTTAAAGTCTGAGAGGGCACGACTGCGAGCCGCCTGACTCTTATTGCCGTGAATCGCAGTGGTTTTAAGGCCATCTTGGGCCAGTTGTCGAGCCAGGCGATCCGCACCATGCTTGGTTCGGGTAAAGACTAAGACCTGCTGCCAGTTGCCGTCACCAATGATGAAAGACAGCAGCTCTCGCTTGCGATGCTGATCAACCAGATACACTGACTGGTCCACATTCTCAGAAGCCGTATTGCGAGGGGTAACCTCAACTAAAGCGGGTTGACTCAGAAACTCATCTGCCAACCGCTTAATCGGATTGGAGAAGGTGGCTGAAAACAGGACTGTCTGGCGGGTCTCGGGAGTGATTGACAGAATCTTACGAATGTCGTGGATAAAGCCCATATCCAGCATGCGATCAGCTTCGTCCAAAACCACCATATCCACCGTTGAGAGATCCACGGTTCCCTGGTTCACGTGGTCCAGCAATCGCCCTGGGGTGGCAACCAGCACGTCGACTCCCCGTCGCAGCTTTTGAATCTGGGGCTGGATACGGACTCCACCAAAAACGGCGGCCTGCCGGAGCAACATATACTTGCCGTAGGTACTGACGCTGTCAGAAACCTGAGCGGCCAGCTCACGGGTGGGGGTCAAGACTAGCGCTCGAATTTCACGGCGACCCTTATAGCGCTCTAAACTGAGCTTATGGAGAATGGGCAGCACAAAGCCCGCAGTCTTGCCGGTCCCCGTCTGAGCACTGGCCATCAAATCTCTACCTTGCAAAATCAGAGGAATCGCCTGTTGTTGGACGGGGGTTGGTTCGCTATACCCTTGGTCGGCAACAGCGCGAAGCAGGCCTTTCGAAAGGCCGAGATCATCAAAAGTCATTAAGCCGTAGCTCCTAGAAGTGCCCCTATCCCAAAGCAGTTGCTCGGGCCCAGTCTAAGAGCATGATTTTTTGGGTCATTCAACAAATACAGGGCTCAACTCCCTTGCACTAATCAGCCACAGACCGGAATAGGCCAATCAAGTGTCATCATATCAAAAAATATTACAAATGTTAACCTCCAGTTGCCTGAATAAACAATTTACGCTCTCGTGGACCATCTAATTCGCAAAATAGAACAGACTGATAGGTCCCTAAAGCCAGCTTGCCATCAACGATAGGGACGACTTCACTGGTGCTCAGCGTCATTGCCATGAGATGGGCATGGGCATTTTGGGGTTCACCCGGTGGCACATCCCTGAGGTGCAGGTCATTGTGCCAATAGCGGTGGTGTGCCGGGGCTAGTTTTTTTAGGTAGAAAGTGATGTCCGTTAGCAAGCGCTCTTCAAACTCATTGATGGCTAAGGCAGTGGTGGTGTGGCGAGAGAAAATCAACGCCTGCCCAGCGTAGATGCCAATGGTATCAATAAAAGTCTGAATCTGGGCGGTAACGTTATGGATTTCAATAGAGGCCGAGGTGGGTAAGGTCAAAGTAGTGTGGTGGATGGGCATCGTTTGGAATGGTTGCTAACACTTTGCTTTCGCAGGGGCTATCCCATTAGAAGCCAAAACCTGAGCTCTGACACGATTTCAGCCCCTAGCAGTATTATGAAGTCGGGTGTGAAAAGGCCTACCCAGTCAGCGCTCCAGCGATGATTTGATGACACGCCCCGAGGCCAATTTGATTGATAAGGATTTGTACAAGGCTATGTGGGATCGCGCGATTAACGCCTTAAATGTGTTCTTGATGCTCAACCTCTTTTTTGTGCTGCTGAGTTTTGCTTGGTTTGCAGTCTCTGTGGTGGGACACAGCTTTGACCTAGACTTGGGATTAGCGCTTTGGTATAGCCTCTGGACGCCTTTATTTCAGCCGTCTATCGGTTTGTTGATGGCGGGCGCGATCGCGGTGGGGGTGCTACGTTGGGCGACCAATAAACTCACTGCCTTACGGGAAAATTAGGCTGGTTTCTGACCAAGATGTCGCCACTATTGCAGATCCTGTGTGCGGGAATACCATCGCATCAGCACCTGAGCTAGACGATTAGGGTTATGGCGCACTGAGCCATTTTCAGATTCTTCCATCACGTTCGCAATCACAATGCGGCGACCTGAGGCAATCACGGTGTCACGATCTAGTAGTACAGGTTCTGCACCCACCTGGGCATAGCGTTGTAGGGCAATCTGAGATGGGGGACGGCGTTGGACCAGTACGGCATTGAATAGGGCCTGACCCGAGGCTGCATCCAAGGCTCGAATGTGGTCAGAGACTTGGAAGCCATCGGTTTCACCCGGTTCAGTCATGACGTTGCAGACGTAAATGCGGGGCACCCGCTTCTGGGCAATCTCGCTCACAATTTCGGGGATCAGCAGGTTTGGAATAATGCTGGTATAGAGGCTGCCCGGCCCCATGATGATGTAGTCGGCCTCACGAATGGCTTTGATAGCCCGAGGTAGCGCGGGCGGATTGGCGGGGGTACAGCCGATCGCCGCGATTTGCCCACGTGCCTTGGCAATGTTGGACTCCCCCTCAATGTGGCGACCATCTTTGAGCTCAACCCAAAGACGCACATCACTGAGAGTAGAGGGCAACACTTGACCCCGGACCGCTAAGACCTTGGAACTGGCGGCGATCGCCTGCTCCACATCTCCGGTCACTTCATTCATCGCCGTCAAAAAAAGGTTGCCAAAACTGTGGCCGACCAGCCCGCTCCCGGCCCGAAACCGGTAGTGAAAGAGTTCCGTCAGCAAACGCTCCTCATCGGCCAGAGCGGTCAGGCAGTTGCGAATATCCCCCGGTGGCAACATCCCAATTTCCCGACGAATCCGCCCTGAAGACCCACCATCATCAGCCACCGTCACAATGGCGGTAATGTTGGCGCTAAACTGCTTCAGCCCTCGCAACAGGGTGGAAAGTCCTGTTCCGCCCCCCAGCACCACCACTTTTGGCCCCCGTGATAGCCGCCGTTGGTTGATCAAGACATCCACCAAGTCCGCATCCCCATCGGGCATCAGCACTTCGGTGATCGCCCCCAGGGTGCGGGTTTGGCCCCAGAGGATAAACAGGAGCCCGATCAAAATCACCAATGGGCCACTGATGTAGCTCGGAATAATTGTGGTGATGAAGCGCAACGTCGCCCCAACAAACTGCACGGTGTAAAACACGGGTGTCAGCTTAAAGGCCACCATCAGGCCGAAGCCAATCAGCAAAACCCCGCCAATGCTCAGAAAGATCCAGCGCTTCACCAACAGCCCTGGCGCGAGCCATTTCATCAGGCGGTGAAAGCGACGGGGCGTAGCGGGCCGGAGCCAAAGGGTATCGTGACGGACCCTGCGAACAAATCGCGACGCCCACTTGGGGGGGAATTTGGCAAACATGCTCCACATCAAATCGATTTACGGCAACCCACTATGAACGCGCCTTGGCATTACGTTACGAAAACCTGACAATGACCGTCGGGATCATAGGGCCAACTTTAGCGTCATTCCAAAATCCTAGGCAGTTCACCCATTTCTTCTTAGCATGGGTAAAGTTAATCCATTGCAACCCCTGACAGGATTGAATCACCCTTGCCTATGGTTGACGCTGCTACTCTGACTGCCGATTGCGGCAATGGTGAACGCCTGCTCGAACTGAGGGGGATCACGAAAACCTTTGGTCAAAATCGGGTGCTAGATGGTTTGGACTTAACCATGGAGCCCGGAGAATGTCTGGCGGTGATTGGTCCTTCGGGAACCGGCAAATCGACGATTTTGCGGATTATTGCGGGTTTATTAGCTGCTGACGCAGGCAATATTCGCGTAGCGGGTAAGCATCGCACCGGATTGATTGAAGATTCACCTGATCCCGTTGGCATCGGCATGGTGTTTCAGCAAGCGGCGCTGTTTGACTCCCTGACCGTAGAAGAGAATGTGGGTTTTCTGCTGTATCAACATTCCAGCTTATCCCATTCAGAAATTCGCCGTTTAGTGGACGAAGTCCTTGAAATGGTAGGGTTGCCTGGCATTGGAGACCGCTACCCGGCTGAATTATCGGGGGGAATGCGTAAGCGGGTCAGTTTTGCCCGAGCCATCGTCTCTAATCCTGAAAATCCAACCGATCGCCCTGCCCTGCTGCTTTACGATGAACCCACTGCTGGGCTCGATCCAATCGCCTCCACCGTGATCGAAGATTTGATTCGCAATATTCAAAAGGAGCGGGGTTGTAGTTCCTATATCATCGTCACCCACCAAGACAGCACCATTCGTCGCACGGCCGATCGAGTCATTTTTCTGCATCAGGGGCAAATTCAGTGGAACGGCCATGTTCACGAGGTTGACTCGACTGACAATCCCTTTGTGCGTCAATTCTTTAGCGGCAGTATTGAAGGACCGATTCAACTGGTGCACTGACGATTATGAATATGGTCGAGGTACTGAGTTTCCGATTGTTATGGTTGGATGCGATGACTCCGTAGGACAGCCATAGAAGAATTTTAGGCAAACGGCTACGATACAAATTGGCTAGCAGCGAGGGGCTGGGATGCGGGCACGGGCAATTCGGGAGGGATCTGTCGGGTTGCTAATCCTAATTGGGGTTGGCTTGTTTGGCGGATTGGTGTTGTGGCTGCGAGGACTCAATCCTGGTGGGCAAACCTATCAACTGGTGGTTGAGTTTGACAATACAGCCGGGATGCAGGTGGGCACTGCCGTGCGTTATCGAGGCGTTGCCGTTGGGCGCGTTGCCGCCATCCAGCCCAGCAGTAATCAGGTCAAAATTCGGCTGGATATCACCGAGCCCGGTTTACGGATTCCTCGGGAGGTGTTGATTGAAGCCAATCAGTCTGGGTTCATTGGGGAAACCACCGTTGATATCACCCCGTTGAGCCTCCTGAGCGAGTCAGAACAAGCCCTCAGTCCGACCGATAACGACTGTAAAACCGATGTCACCGCGATTCTCTGTGATGGCGATACCCTGCAAGGGGAAGTCGGGGTGAGCTATGAGGCGCTGCTGCGCTCGGCGGAGGACATGGCTGCTCTATTCACGGATCCTGAGGTGGTAGATAGCCTCAAAGTCAGCCTCCGTAATGTGGAGGTGGTGACCGATAAGGTGATTACCCTGACGGATTCACTCACGACCCTAACCGCATCGGCCCAGAATGAGTTGGAGCCACTGGCCAACTCAGCCCGTCAGGCTACGGACGATGCGGCTGCAGCGGCCCGTGAGATTCAGCTTACGGCGGCAGATGTGCGCAGTTTAATTGTGGCCAATCGTGCCAGCATCAATGGCACGTTGGTGAATATCAACCAGAGCAGCGATCGCCTACTCGGCATTTTGAATTCCCTAGAAACTGTCGTAAATGATGGGGAGCTGATTGCCAATCTGGAGGTCCTGTCAGCCAATGCGGCGATCGCCGCAGTTAACCTCAGCGAAGCCTCTGGTGATGTGCGCGACATTACCGGTTCTCTGAATAACCCTGAGAATCTGCTGCTGATTCAGCAGACCCTAGAGTCGGCCCGCGATGTTTTTCAAGGGGCTCAAAAGGTACTCTCTGATGTGGATGAACTGACCGGTGACCCAGCCCTGCGGAACAATCTCCGCAATTTAATTAACGGCTTGAGCGATCTCCTCTCCAGCAGTCAGCTTTTAGAGCAGCAAACCCAGTTGGCGGTCGCGCTCAATGACGTGCAGCAACTGGCTCAACCGTTGACGGTGAACGTGCCCCCAACGCCCCCGGCTTCTCCCGTCGCGCTCAGTTACCTGCAGCTACAGTCCCAGTTAGAGGCTCTAGCAGCAGCGGATTAGAATGCAGCGGTCGCAAGTTCAGCTTCCCCATCTCCATAACCTGCGAATCTTCACTGGCTTCTGCTCCAAACCGAAATGGGCTTCGCTATGATGCGTGAGTTCTGTTATTACCTCCGCAAACCATGGCAGCCCAGGCAAAAATCGGCATTATCGGCGGGAGTGGCCTCTATAAAATGGATGCCCTCACCCATGTGGAAGAGATCAAAATTGAGACGCCCTTTGGGGATCCCTCCGATGCGCTAATTGTGGGTGATTTAGAGGGAGCAAAGGTGGCTTTCCTAGCGCGCCATGGCCGCAACCATACCTTGACGCCCTCGGAGTTACCGTTTCGGGCCAATATCTACGCGATGAAATCTCTGGGGGTGGAGTATCTGATTTCGGCTTCAGCGGTGGGTTCTCTACAAGAATCGGCCAAACCCTTAGATATGGTGGTGCCCGATCAATTTATCGATCGCACTAAAAACCGCGCCTCCACCTTTTTTGGTGAAGGCATTGTCGGTCACATTGCCTTTGGGGATCCGGTCTGTGGTGAGCTGGCCCAGGTTATTGCCGATGCGATCGCCGGTCTAGATTTGCCAGGGGTCGATCTGCACCGGGGTGGCACCTATGTCTGTATGGAAGGCCCGGCCTTTTCTACCCGTGCCGAATCGAACCTGTACCGCAGTTGGGGCGCGACCGTGATTGGCATGACCAACCTGCCCGAAGCCAAGCTGGCCCGAGAAGCGGAAATGGCTTATGCCACCCTGGCCATGGTCACCGATTACGACTGTTGGCATCCCGACCATGACAGCGTTACGGTCGAAATGGTGATCGGCAACCTGATGAAAAATGCCGCCAATGCCCAAACGGTGATTCGCACGGTGGTGAAAGCACTGCACCAAAATCCGCCCGTTTCGGAGGCCCACAGCGCCCTGAAGTATGCCGTGATCACCCCTTTAGACAAGGCACCGGCAAACACCCTGGAAAAACTAAAGCTGCTCTTGGCGAAGTATCTGTAGCGGGCCAGCCCCCAATTCCGACATGGGCTCTTATGGGGTGCAATCAACTTGTAAACCCCTTTACTGGAAAGCGATATAACGACTTTTGCGTAAAGGATAGCTCCCACTAGAGGAAACTCTGGTCAGTAGTCTGCCCCGTACTCGGGCAACTGGATCAGCTCCGCCCTAAGGGGTTGCCATCCCCAAGGCCATTAATACCCCCCCGAGGCACAAACCCACCCAAGTGGCTGCGCCCAGCTCTCGCCGCAGTGCCCCAATCACAACCACAATCACCATGGCGATGCAAATTACCGGGATTGCCGTGGCCACAGGGTCGTTGGGCAAATTGGGGCCAACGGTTGGGGCAGCGCTCAGGGTTGTGGCCCATGCAGGAGAGGGGGACCAAAGGGAAAAGTTGTTCACGGCGCTTGCCTTATAAATCGCGGGTCAATCATTCACTGCCAACCACGAGTTCTACCACAGATGGTGGCGTAGTTCTAGGAGCTGTGGACAATCAAAATCAGACTCCCTGATATGAGCGGTTTACAGCCCCTAGCTTGATTCAATGAAGCGGGCGTGGTCATGCCCACCCAGCAAGGGTTTTGCTGTTAATTGTCCACACGCCCTAGGTAGAAGGCGTCGATTCTGGAACTGGCCCCTTCACCAGGGATTCCATTCGCTCTGCCATCACGGCATAAAACGGATCACCGCCGCCTAGGCCCAGCAGTTGCAGCATCATCGGCAGATCAGACTGCTCAGCAATGACTTCCGGGGTGCTGAAGCCTTGTACAGCGCGAAAGTAGCGCTTCACCAGTTCCACCCGCTGGGTTTCGCTGCCGTCGCGCCAAGCGGCGATCGCCTTTTGGTAAAACATTCGATTCGAGAAGCTGACAATCACCCGTCCACCGGGTTTGAGGATGCGATGTAGCTCGGCAAAGATTTTCTCGGGATATTCCAAATACTGCACAGAGACGGCAATCAGCACCGCATCGAAGCTGTTGTCTTCTAGGGGCAAAATTTGATTCTCGTTTAGATTCTGAACGAAATAGTGGTTGAGGCGGGGATTTTTGGCCAGTTCGGCTGCGTTCATGCCGTGACCTTCGACCCAAGCAAAGTCCAGTTCGGGCAGGTGGGAAATCCAGCTACTCATCAAATCCAAAATGCGACTGCCGGGTTGGAGATGTTTGGCATAAAGGGCGGTGAGTTTTTGGATAAAGCCGTCATCCACATGGGTGACGAAACGAGGCATCTCGTAGAAGAAGCGATCGCTGCTGGCATCGAGTTTGGCCCGTTGTTGAGGCTGGAGCAAAGAAGACATGGCGGGCTTAAAGGATTATGTAAACAAACGTTACACAGCTATGTTACTCAACCCTGAGATGGGCTGCTGCTTACACCCATCTCGATCGACGCTAGCTTTACCCAGCAATTGTCAATTCCAAAATTTGGCATCCCTTGAGGTGGGCTATCAAGATAGCTTTCAACCTCTCAAATCAGCTTGATGGAACCCCGACGCCTGAGTTTTGCGGTCCTTATGGAAGCGCAGTCAACCTGCCCAGCAAGGCTTTCACCCGGTGTTGATGACGCGCCCTAGGGTTCTTCTCAGAGATGGATATCGCTTAAATCCTTATGGCTACCTTGCCTTTGACCTGCCTCCCCTCTAAGTAGCGAATTGCCTCTGGAACTTCTTCTAGGGAATAGGTGCGATCAATAACGGGTTTGAGCTGGTCCGTCTCAATCATCTCCTTTAGGGTATTTAGATCGGCTTGATTAGGCTTGGATTCTAGGCACTTCACCGTCTGCGCTGTGTTTCTCGTCAACCAACGGCCAAACAGCATCGCTTGGAAAAACCGTGGCGTTGATCCTCCCACCATCACATAGGTGCCCTCAGGGGTTAAGGCGGGCAGAAAATCAGTAACGGGCCGGTAGGCGGCGGCATCGACAATCAGGTCGTAGGACTGCTGAGGGATATCGGCTTGGGTGGAGTCGATTACATGGTCGGCACCGAGCGATCGCACCCTATCTGTTTTTTCAGCCCGACAGGCTGCCGTCACTTCAGCACCTAAGGCTTTGGCAATTTGTACCGCAAAGGAGCCGACACCACCGGACGCACCGTTCACCAAAACCCCTTGTCCAGGCTGCAGTTGCCCCAGATCTCGCAGCGCTTGCAGGGCGGCCAGGGCAGAGGTGGGTACGGTGGCGGCATCCTCAAAGGTCAAGCTTTTGGGCTTCAAGGCCAGGGCCGTTTCAGGGACACAGACATATTCCGCAAAGGCCCCAAACCCAGATTCAGAGAGCTCTCCAAAGACTTCATCACCGGATTGAAACTGGGTTACGTCTTTACCCACAGCTTCCACCCGTCCGGCAATGTCATTCCCCAGAATGGGATACTTGGGCTTGAATAGCCCCCCGAAGATCAGGCGAATTAGGAAGGGGGTGCCGCGCATCATGTGCCAAATCCCAGCATGGATGGAGGTGCCATAAACCTTGATGAGCATACCCTGATCAGACAGGGCCGGTCGATCAACCGTTGTCAGTTTCAACACATCGGGAGAACCGTATTCAGACTGAGCGATCGCTTTCATTTGGGTGCGATTGTGAAGGGTTGACTTGGATGGAGCGAGTGTGGCGAGGATCATGGCGAGTTCTCCAATCGGAAATTGCCCTAGAACTGGGATAGGTCTCAATTATCTGACTTACAGTGTAAGTTTAACTTGCACTGTAAGTTTGTCAAGATGAATGTCCTGAATGATCGGGAAAACAACAAGATTCAGGCATTGAGTAAAGATGAGATGGCAAAGACAAAGGATTCCGAGCCCACATCCAAAGCCCTACTGAGTCGAGATCGGGTGCTGCAATCCGCAATTCAGCTGGCGGATCAAGCGGGGATTACGTCGCTCTCGATGCGGAAACTGGCCGAGGGGCTGGGGGTTAAGGCGATGTCGCTCTACAACCACGTGGCCAATAAAGATGATCTTCTAGATGGCATGGTGGATATCGTCACTAGCGAAATTGAGTTACCCAGTCTAGAAATCGCTTGGAAAACGGCGATGCAGCGGCGGGCCACGTCGGCCCATACGGTGCTGATGCGTCACCCTTGGGCGACGATGGCAATGGTGTCGCGGGTAAATGTGGGGCCAGCCATGTTGCGCTATGTGGATGCCACTCTGGGTTGTTTGGTCAATGCTGGCTTTTCCTTTGAGATGGCCGATCATGCCTGGAATGCGATCGATAGCCACATCTATGGGTTCACGCTGCAGGCCTTAAATTTTCCCTTTGAGGCCAAGGACTATGCCGACGTGGCGAAAAGCTATGTGGCGATGATTCCTGAGGATCAATACCCTTACCTCAATCCACTCACCCAACAGGTGATGACAGGACGCTACGACGGGCTCCATGATTTTGCATTTGGGCTAGAACTCATCCTGGAAGGGTTGGATCGATTACGCGAGCGGGCTTGATGGTGCTGATTTTCACGGTCGCACGGTTGAATGCACTGGCCATTCAGTAATCGCTTGTAAATTGCATGATGACAGTACAGTAGCGATCTTCTTCGGGTAGGTGAACCATGCCCCGCATGAAATACAGCTGGTTTGTAGACCGACCGCGCAATGTGCCACGGCAAGACTATGAGCGATATCAACTGATTTCATTTGGCGCAGCTGGGCTCGGGGTTCTGGCTTTGGGGCTGCTGGTCGGCAGCATTAGCGGACTGACGCTATCGACGTCCCGAGAACTGGCTGAAATTGACGGGATCACCGTTGAGGAAGCCCTCGCCTATGCAGAAAACCCGCCGGATCTCGTCAAGATCGAAGGCTTTTTAATGGCGGAGAATCCCGTCACGATGCCGGACGATGCGCAGCCGGTGATTCGGGGGCAATTGCAAGTAACGGCCCGGCAATCGGGCAGTTCGGATGATGAAGCTGATGAAAGCAATGCCGATAACTCAGCTGGTAATGCGTCTACAGCCGAAACCACGGACTCAGCGGGGCAAATAACGCTGCTGGACTGGGAAGAAACAACGGAGTCCGTATCCTTGTCGGATGGCGATCTCCAGATTCCCTTGGCCTTTGACTCAACTACATTGCCGCTTGTCGAAGATTTAGGGGACGTCGAACCCGAGCAGATTCGTGAGGGGGACTCATCCCGAACCAGTCGCACGGTGGCGGTGCAATACGGTGATGAGCTGTTGCCTCTACCGCAAGCCTATGTCGTTCAAAGGAAGACCGTGATTGTGGATGTGGAGCGGTCAGTATTGCCCCAAGGGGCGAGTGTCGTCGTTGTGGCTGGGCTAGAGGTCACCCCGGAAGGCAATCAGCTGGTTGATCCATTGGGCGATCGCTTGCAGGTCAACTTAGGCACTGAAGCAGAAATCCAGGAACAGGGGCAGCAAACGCGGACCTTATTCTTCATCCTGGGAATTCCCGCTGCCATTGCCAGTGGTTTGTTAGCGCGCTCAGCCCTGGCCATGCGCCGAATGTTTGTCAGACTCTCAAACGAATGAACGATGGGCGATCTGTACCAGATGCTAAACACCTCATTTTTCAGCCTCTGACCAGGGAGAGCAAATATCAACCAAACAGCCATTGGGGTCAACCGTTAGAAATCGGCGCTGGCCATAGAACTCGTCGCGCGGGGCTTGGATAATCTCTAGACCTAAGGATTGGGCCTTGGCAAAGACCGCATCCACATCCGGGACGACGAAGGTGACGTACATGCCGGTGGGTGCAGTTTGGAATTGGGGGGGTACCAGGTCGCTGTGGCGATCGATGATGCCGAACTCCAATTCGGCATTGTTAGGGCACCGCAGCTGCACATACCAATCGCTGTCGTAGTTGACCTCAAACCCCAGCAGCGCCACGTAAAAATCGCGGCTGGCGGGAAGATTGTCAGAACAGATATTGGTCAAGATGCGGCTGAAGGTCATGGCGTATTTAGGCAAAAAAGCCTGGCTTGAACTGTTGGATCAAAACTGGCTACTTGCACTTGTCATCTACCTTAGAAATAGAACAATTCGTAGCGAATGTGCGGCAGCGACCTGTCAGTCCATTATCAGCCCCCAGCATCCTAACGGATTCAGCTACGGCAGTCCCTTCTCAACATCAATGACAACACCCATGCCATTTTTTCTTTCGGGTTTACTTGCGATCGCCCTCTGGTTTTCTCCTGGGCTTTCCCCTATCTCTATCCCCAATGCCAGTAGTGCCTATGCCGCGCACCTGGGGGTATTGCCCGGACTCGGCAGTACCTTTGCCGGTGAGACTCCTGACCTTGGTGTTGAGGCCGGTCAGCTATCTCCCTGTCCTGCCACCCCCAACTGTGTGGTCAGCCAGAACGCTGATGAGAGCCATGCGATTGCGCCGATCGCTTATCAGGGCGATCGTCAGCAGGTGCAAGAAGCGCTGATCAAAGTTCTGGCCGTGGTGCCCCGCACTGAAATCGTGATTCAAACGGAAGATTATGTGCGAGCAAAATCCACCAGTCGGCTGATGGGCTTTGTAGACGACACTGAGTTTTACTTCCCTACCGATGAATCGGTCATTCACCTGCGGGCCGCAGCCCGTCTGGGGGAATCAGATCTGGGGGTAAATCGCCGCCGTCTAGAGCAAATTCGCTTGGCGCTGCAAGATCTGGGCGTCTAACCCAATTTGCTAAGGAAGCTTCTGGTAAAGAAGATACCAGCTCTCCAGGCCCCCTAAATCCCCCAATTCTGGGGGACTTCCGGCTTCCGGCCCCCCCAGAATTGGGGACTGGGGGGCTTTCTCTGGATATGAATTTTTCGAGAAATACCCTAACCGCAAGACACAACACCCGTAAGCGTACAGCCATCAAAAAGGCAGTCCCCGAAGGGACTGCCTAGAACGTTGTTGATTCGAAACTCATGGTTATCCCAGCAGCGGCTGGGATGTTGGGATGCGGCCAGTTCGCCCTAAACCAGCGTAAAGTCCACCACCACCGTGTCTAGCAGCAGACCGTTGCCCCGCTTCTGGGAGTACAGCTCGAATTCAATCTGGTTAGCCCCTTGGGGCAAGCCGCTGCCCGTGAAGAAGTTGCCATTGGTGTCGCCAAAAAGGGCATAGGGCGACACATTCTCCGTTCGAGTCGCCTGACCGTTGTTGAGGTCTAGCTCGATGCTCTGCACTTGACCGGCCAGCGGACTGCCATCAGCCACAACGGCGGCCAGAGTTAGATTCTGAGTCGATAGCCCAGCCGTATCGATGGTGTCACCGGTTTGAATGAATCGAATCAACTGATCCGAACGGGTGTCATATAGCCCGACCTGTAGCGGCGAAAATCCTTGAGGATTAATCACCAGATCCACCATGGCGGTATCGGTGAGTTCGCCGTCACTGACCTGGTAGCTAAAGCTGTCGGTGCCGGTAAAGTCGGGGTCAGGGGTGTACTCAAAAGTGCCATTGGCATTCAAGACCACCGTGCCGTTGCTAGCGGCTGTATCCAACGCGAAGGTGAGGGCATCACCATTAGGGTCACTGTCGTTACTGGCCACGTTACCCGTCAGGGTCTGGTCAGCAACGGTGAAAAAGGCGTCATCCACCGCATTGGGGGCCAGGTTGACGGGCGGAATATCGGCAAGGGTGAAATTGCGAGTCACAGTACCCAACAGCTCACCGCGCCCCCGACTGCCCCTAAAGAGCTGGAAGGTGATGGTATTGCTGCCCTGGGGGCTGCTGCCGCCCCTAAAGTTACCCTGTTTATCCCCAAACAGCGCATAGGGAGTGACGTTTTCGGTGCGGGTTTTGCTGCCGTTGTTGAGGTCGAGGACGATGCTGCCGACTTGCCCAAAGAAGGCGCTGTCCGCTGAGACGGTGGCGGCGATGGAGACGTTATTGAGGTTGGCGATTTGGGCTAAGGAAACCACGGCCCCCTCAGTCAGGGGGGCAATTTCAGTATCGCTGGCGGCGTCGTACAGGCTGATGTCAAGATCATCGGCGTCAGCGGTGGCTAGGTTGAGGCCAATGATCACCGGGTCATGGTCAGAGCTGCGGAAAGGATTAGTGCCGTCAAAGAGGCTGGGGTCGCGGCCAAACTCCAGGTTGTAATCCAGGGCATCAGCCTCGTCTGCATTGATGTGCCATTCCGTGGCTCCGGTCACTTGGTCCAGCAGGGTCGCGTTGGCCATGGCGTAGTCGAGGGTGCCGGTCTGGCCATCGAAAACAAAGGAGTAAGCTTCGTCCCCCAAGAACTGCTCTGCGAGATCGGTGTAGCCCTCAGCTTCGAGTGCCCGCACCGGATCCTCGTTGGCGTAGGCGTTGAGATCACCCAGAATTAGCACGTCGCTGTCCCCAGACCCGGTTGGATCCGTCGCCAGCCAGGCGGCCAGTTCCTGAGCGGCTTGGGTGCGGGTGTCGTTCCAGTAGCCTTGACCGTCGAGCTGATCGCTATCAGGGTTGCTGGGGTCATCGGGGATGCCGTCGTCATTGGCATCCAGGCCCGAGTCGCCCTTGGACTTAAAGTGGTTGACCGAGGCGGTGAAGGTTTCGCCCGAGGCAATTTCTTCGAAGGTTTGGGCCAGGGCGGCGCGGTTTTTGCCCTCCCCAGTGTTATTAGGATCCAAGAAGGCGGGGCTGTCGAGGATGGCGGCGTTGCCCACCAGGTTCACCGTGCGGGTGTCGTAGATGAACCCGACCGCGATCGCGTCCCCTCCCACAAACTCACTGCCCGGATCCACCCAGTCATAGGCCCCAGGCACCCCCAATTTGGCATTGAGGGCATTGACTAATTCCTGAATGGCAATATCCCGAGGGTCTTGAGCACCGGTATCGTTGGGGCTAGTGCCCCCTTTTAAGAAGTCATTTTCTAGCTCCACCAAGCCCACCACATCGGCGTCAGCGATGGCCAGGGCCTCTACTAACTTGGCGAGCTGACGGTCATATTCATCGAGTGGCCCCGTTCCTGGCAACGCATTCTGGGGATTGGTGTCAGCGCCGCGGGGGGAGAGGCCATTGGGACCCACACCCTCATTCCCAGGAAAAGTATCGAGGGTGGTAAAGAAGTTGAGCACATTGAAGCTGGCGACCTTGAGGCTGCCACCCACGTCATCGGGGGTTGCTTCCCGAGGGTTGGTGTCGGCAAAGGTATTGGTGCCGTCAACTGCAGAGCGCACCCGCCAGGTGGCCCCACTGGCGCTGTTGCCCGCCCACTGGTAGCTCAGTACCCCCGATAGGCCGGTAATGGTGTCTCCCATGGTCGGGGCATTGGCGGTGTTGAAGCCCGCAAACCCATCTAGATTGTCGATTGGCTGGTTTTGGAAGTTGAGGCCATCGTCGTAAGTGATGGTGCGCGCCCCGTTATCTTCTTGATGTTGGGCAAACCCAGCCACATCTGGCAGATTGTTTTGGGTGAACTGTTCTAGGCGATCGCCCTGGCTGAGCTTGATTTCGTTGAAGCGATCGAGCTGGAACATTTCGGTAATGGTCAGCTGATCGGAGAAGGTGACCCGCATGCCTTCGTAGGCTTCCAGATCAGGCTGGAAGTCCCCATCCTGACTGGTGGTTACTGCCGCACTGGGCAGCGCGATCGACGCTGCGGTAGGCAGGACATTACCGGAACTCACCACCGTGATGTCGGTGATGGTGTCGATTTGGGTCTCGCCAAAGAATTCATCAACGGTGCCGGTGACGCGCACCTTGTCGCCGATGTTGACATCGGTGATGAAGTCACCCCCCTCAAATACAAAGATGCCTTCAGAAGTGAGAGCGTTGCCATCGGCATCAGCATCTTCTTCTTGAATGTAGAAGCCCCGCAGGTCGCGACCTGTATCGGCATCCCCATCCTGAAAGTCACCCACGACGATCGCCTCCACCTGAACGACTTGCCCATCTAATGGGCTGGCGTCGCTGCTGCCTTGGATGGCGCTAATGAGCGTGAGTGGTAAGTCATCATTCTGAATCGTGCCGTCAGCGGTTGCAGTCTCAATGGTTAGCCCCGCAGAGGAATTAGACAGGGTGACCGTAAAGTCTTCGCTGGTTTCGATGTCCGTATCGCCAGAAACCAAGATTTCGATGTCTTGGGCAGCCTCACCCTCAGCAAAGTTGACCGTGCCCGAAGGCAATACACCCCCGTCAAAGTCATTGGCATCAGCGACACTGCTAGAGACCGCGTAATCCACACTGGCTGCACCATTGGTCTGCGATCTCGTCACGGTAAACGTGAACGCAGCGGTGCCGCTATCCCCTTCTAATTGGTCTGCATCGGTTGCGGCGATCGCCACCGTTGGCTCACTGCTACCGCTGGTAATCAGAATATTGTCGATGCCATATTCATCCCGAGAGCCACCGCCGCTGACGTCATCTCCTTGCCACTGCAGGTAGAAGTCAGCGCCCGCCGCAATATTGAGGCCGGTAAGGGGGATCGACTGGCTAACAGATTGGAAGCCAGTCCCATCAGCTGCTTCTGGGGTGGTGAAATCTAGCGCCCCCACAGATGTGTAGCTGACATCATCGTTGGAGTAGGCAAAATTAAGGCTGTTGCCCCGAGCCTGATCGTTGTTGAAGAAAATGTCGTAGCCAACATCCAGGCGGGTCAAGGTTGCCCCCGTGGTGTTGGTCAACTGTAGGGTGATAGTGCCTGGGGTGAAATCACTGCCTGTAGGCTGAATACCCAAAATAACGTTGCCACCTGTTTCAAAGGCATAGGCACCGCCCGAGCTAACGCCGCCAGTGCCCATCCCCCTGGCAAAGTCCCCTGTTGTGTGGGTCCCACCAAACGCACCGTCGCCATCGCTAAAGCCAGTGATGCGCCATTCGTCGGAGTCTAACTGGTTAGCCGCGGGTGTCGGTGCAAAGCCAGCGCCTGCAAAGCTTTCAAAATCAGCTTCAAACAGCGTCGTTACGCCGCCCCCTGCATCAGCAACGGTAAAGGCGGTCGTGCCAAAGGGCAGGTCGGGTGCTATGCCATCGTTACTTTGATCACCACTGCCGTCTTGGGTGCTCCAATGGGTCGGGTCGTTGATAGCTGCCAGCAGGTTGGCCTGGGTGTCGGATTGAGTGCCGGTGTAAACAGCAACATCAGCATCGGCATCAACCCCATCTAGCTCGATCGCCGTTGTCCCCACGACCAACCCCGTATTGGTTAGGGTCGCACTGGCAGCACCAAAGTCATCGTTAGCGATCGCGGCTAAAAAGGTGTTGGGCGTTGCCAGGGTTCCAGTGAACGCAAAAATCGCTTCGTTACTGGCCCCTAAGTTAAGGCTGCCACTCAGGGAAACTGAACCCACACTGGCCGTCACTGACCCGGCATTTGAGGTGTTGTTAAACGCAATCACCGTTCCGGCAGAAATCAGACTGTCAATCGTCCACGTCAGCGTCCCTTCACCACCGTTAAAGAGGCTGCCATCCCATTCGTTGTCGGTAAAGGTGACGTCAAATGCTGTGCTGGAGCCATCGAGGTCGGTCAAGGCAACGATCGCAAAATCATCATTGCCATCAGCGTTGAAGCCGATAAAAGCAATATCGCCTGCACTGATTGTCGCCATGGTTGGCATTTCTCCTTATGGGATTAATCGTTGTCGAACGGGTGTTACCCGGCCCAAGTGTTTCGAGGCGAGGCGGGCAAACCGAGATATGGCCAATGCCGCAAAGCTTGCGGCATTGGCGACGTCAGAAAGCCTATGGATAACGGCTTTAAGCCTTAAAGCGTGTCGAGGGCTTTCTGACCCCAGCCATAGAAGGCAGACGCGATCGCATCTACCTCTAAACCAAAAATTCAGAGAAAGTGAACGCTAAGGCCCAAAAGCAAAAAGGGGAGCGATGCATCGCTCCCCTGGATTCAGGACTTAAGCAGACTGGCGTTTGCGTAAGGTGCGAGCACCGAAGCCAGCGAGAGCCAACAGACCCAAAACTGCAGAAGGTTCAGGCACGGATTCGGGCTTCTGCTCTGCAAACAAGCGACCTTCACCCCCTTCGGGATAGCGCTGCGCCGTAACCACGCCTCCCAGCTCATCGCTAACGTAGTTGCGCAGAGCCTGCTGGTAGAGCACCGGCAAGTCAACTTGAGGATTATCGGCAATGGGGTAGTCGTCACCGCCGCCCGCACTGAAGCTGTTGGTGGCCAGGGCAATGGTGGGTGCCCCGGTCACAACCTTGCCGTCTTTGACGATCGCAGTGCCGTCATCCAAAGTGATGCTGACAATTCGTTCAAAGGGATCGGACTCTAAGTCAAAGCCCACCTTTACCCCCGACACTTGGGCAAAACGACCATCGACGTTTTCCACATTGCTGACGGCGTTCTCGAAGATATCCAGCAGTTGATCGGGGGTGACGTCTTCAACCACGGTGACAAAGTTGGAGAAAGGCAAGATATTCGCCGTGTCGGCTACGGAGAGGGTCTCACCGACTTCAAAGGTGTTGCTATTGCGGATGCCGCCCCCATTTTGAAGGCCGATTACAGGGGTTTGGGCGTTGAAGCTGCTGGCCAGCTCTTGAGCCTGCCACAACAGGGCATCAGCAATCACGTTACCCAGGTTGGTTTCTTGGGTGCGCACATTGCCCCGAACCCCATCTAAAAACACCTCGGTGGTGCCCACTGGGGTGGCTTCTAATTCAGCGATCGCATCTTCTAAGGGTTCGATCACATTGGCCTGAATCTCAGGGTCAGAGGTGAGGCCATCGGCAGTGGTGTTGCGAATCAGCATGCCGTTGGCGGCGATCACGTTGCCTGCATCATCAAACTCCACATCCAACTGCCCCAGGTACTTGTATTCACCAGGGGTCGTCACCACCGGCACAAAGCCATTAGCGGTGTCAACCAAGATCGGATAAGGACCAAAGAAATCATCCCCTTCCTCACTGGACAGGAGCGGCGTAGTGGCATCACCCAGCAGCTCATCGCCGCCCCCAGCAATGATCACATCAATGCCCTCGACCTCGCCTGCCAAAGCAATTTCTTCGTTGATGGATTGGAGATGGCTAATCAAAATAATCTTGTTGATGCCAGCGGCTTCTAGAGCCGCAATTTCTGCTTCGATGGCGGGTTGAACCGCGTTGATGGTGACCCCATCTGGGCTCGAGATCGAGGCCAAGTTCTCGGTCACTGCCGAAACGATGCCGATTTGCTCGCCCCCCTTCTCGACGGTAATGCTGCTGAACAGGCGAGTCCCGACCAGACCTTCTAAGGGGCTACCGGTGAAGTCTAGGTTGGCACTGAGGTAGGGAATCTCCGCATCAACCTGACCGATAAAATCGGCTAGCGCTTGAGAGCCAAAATCGAAGTCATGGTTACCGATAGCGATCGCGTCGTAGTCAATGGCGTTGAGCACTTGGGCGTCAAAGTCTCCTTCGCTGACTTCGTAGGCTAAGCTCGCCAAGAAGTTGTCACCCGAAGACACCGTCACGAAGGGCGTCCCAGCCGCATCAAGGTCGCTCTTAACCTGATTAATCAAGGTGACATAGGTATCAGCTCCAGCTTCACCCTCATCAGGCAGCAACTGAGACTCACCATCGTTGTTATGCAGAATCGTTAGATTAAAGGCGTGAGCTGGATTAACCCCCATCAGTGCAATCATCAAACCCGCCAGACCACCTCTTAAGTAGCGGCCACTATTCGGTGTGGAAGAAGCCATGAATCCCTCTTGAGTTCACAAACAGACAGCACAACCAGTCAGGTCTGGCTACCAAGCCAGACCTGACCCAAACACAGATTTCAGAACTGTCACATCAGGGCAGAAAGCCCATACCGAAATAGGCACCTGCCTGGCACCCAAGCCGCATCACCCGAGTCGAATATTAGGCTTATCTGGGCATTTTTACGGATAACAGGGTGCGATTTAGGCGTTTTGCCTTGATCCCAGTTCCACCCATTAAAGTTGCAGCCTTATATGAAGTAACGGTAAAGGCGGATTTAAGGGAGCCTCAGAATCCCTGAGCTTCATTGGATCTTCATACTGGCAGCACTGATTTCATCTCTGCTTTACATGGGAGGGCTAGGAGAACGGTGATTTCCCTATGTATATTGCGTATGCTTATGCAGTCGCTACGAGATCGCGCTGGGTCGTTCGCGGGATCATCAATCACATTGGTCTATGGCTGAGTCCCTGCAAATTGGCGAGGAAACGTTTCCGGCGGCGGCGGTATTGCCCTTGCTGGCGCAACATCTACTGCTGCCTCAACTGCGGCGGGAGGTGATTATCGATCGCGCCCTCACCGACATTGACTGCAGTGACGAAGAAAAAGGGCTGGCCTATCAAGGCTTTTGCGATCGCCAAAAGCTATCTTCCGATGAGCATAAGCAAGCCTGGCTGGCGTACCACGCCATGACCTCTGAGCAGCTTGAAACCTTGGCCCTACGGGAGCTAAAGCTGCAGAAATTCAAAACCCAAACCTGGGGAAACCAGATCAACTCCGACTTTCTAGAGCATAAACAGCGCTTTGATCGCCTCATTTATTCCTTAATTCGTACCCAGGATGGGGGGCTGGCTCAAGAGCTGTACTTCCGCATCCAAGATGAGCCGGACTGCTTTTCGCAACTGGCCCAGACCTACTCAGAGGGGGTCGAAGCCGAGCGGGGCGGTCTGTTAGGGCCGGTTACCCTAGATGTGCCCCACCCCAATCTGGCCAAGCTCCTCTCAATTAGTCAGCCCGGCCAGCTCCACCCGCCGATGCGCATCGGGGAATGGATTGTAATTGTGCGTCTGGAAAAGTTTCTGCCCGCCCAGTTGGACGACAATATTCGTCAGCGCCTGCTGGATATGCGCTTTCAAGACTGGCTCAAGACCGAAATGCAAAAGAATCCAATCCAATTGGTGTAGCCCATGGTTGACTCGGTGCAGCGCCCCACCCTAACCGACTTGCCGCCCTTCGCGGGGCTGCCGTCCGCCGCCCTCGACAGCCTCACCCAGTCGAGTAAGGTGCTGCGCTATCGCATCGGTCAAACGATTGTGCGTCCAAAAGGGTTACCCCAACTGGTGGTGCTGCTAGAAGGGCAAGCCCGGCTCCTAGGCATGGATCCGCGCGCCTCAACTGGGGCCCCGCTCAGCCTCAGTATTTTGGGACCCGGTGCCCTAGTCGGAATTCTGGGCTTTTTGCGGGGAATGGCCTGTGAGCAGGCGATCGCCTCCACTGAAGCCGTGGGCTTAAACCTTTCCACGGTCACCCTGCAGCGCTGCATGGATGAGCATCCCAGCTTTGGTCAGGCCATTCGCGACCCGCTCTACCGCTCAGAGGTGTTTGATCTGCTCGCCACCCATGTCACCGACCAGGCCCTAGATGTGGGGGATCTGCGCTCCCTCACCGACGAGACCCATGGTCAGGGGGTGGTGCGCTTTTTGCCCTATGGCAAGGCCCCCGTAACCGATCTGGGGGAGCGGGTCTGGTTTCTGAGCAGCGGCACCGTCCTCAATCACCCCGTAGGAAGCCGTTTAGACGGGGTAGAAGCGGGCCAAGAGCTGGAGGTAATCAGCCCCCAGGGGGCGCGACTGGTGGGGTTGCCCGTGTCTTCGGCGATCGCCCGCCTGACTGCCCCCCAGACAACGCCCGCTGACACCAACGGCCACCACCCCGCGACTCCGGAAATTACCGACGATATCCCCTACGCCAGCGAAGAGGACTTTCCCTTAGAGGAAGACGATGGCCCGGTCCGCACCGACTATCCCTTTGTAAAAGGGCGTGGCCCCATCGACAATCCCCTGGCCTGTTTGGAGATGGTCAGCAAGCAGTTTGAAATGCCCTTCCGGCGGGACGTGGTTCGCAAGATTCTCAAAAATCAGCAGGAGCGGCTCGGGGATCTCTCCCTGGCGATTACCGGCAAGGTGGGCGAATTCATGGGCCTCAAAACCCAACTGGCAAAGGTGCCCGCCCATATGCTGCATCGACTCCCCACCCCTGCCCTAATTCAATGGCAAGAGGGGCTGGCGGTGGTTTACGAAAGCACCACCAAGGCACGGGTGCTGGCGGTGCCCAACCAGGGCATCATTCAGCGCAGCCCCACCGAGTTTGAAGAAACCTGGGGCGTAGAAGGGGAAGTGCTGCTGCTAGAAAAAACCCGCGAAACCCCAGAGCAGCGATTTGGCCTCAGTAGGTTTTTGCCCTCCCTAAAGCGCTACCGCTGGGTGCTGCTAGAAGTGCTGCTGGCCTCCTTCTTTGTGCAGCTCTTTGGCCTGGCCAATCCGTTGATGGTGCAGGTGATCATCGACCGGGTGATCGTCCAAAACAGCATCGATACCCTGCAGGTGCTGGGGGTATTTTTGATTATTGTGGCGATCGCCGAAGCCACCCTCAGCGCCCTGCGCACCTACCTGTTTGTCGATACGACCAACCGCATCGACATGGCCCTGGGCTCCGAGATTATCGACCACCTGTTTCGGCTGCCGCTGCGCTACTTTGACCGTCGCCCGGTGGGCGAACTGTCTAGCCGGGTGAATGAGCTGGAGAATATCCGCCAATTCCTGACGGGTACCGCCCTGACCGTGGTGCTGGATGCGGTCTTCTCCGTGGTCTACATCGTGGTGATGCTGTTCTATAGTTGGCTGCTCACCCTGGTTGCCCTAGCCAGCATCCCCTTCTTTATCTTGCTGACGGTGCTGGTGTCGCCCATCGTGCGGCGGCAACTGCGGAACAAAGCTGAGAAAAATGCCCAAACCCAGTCCTATCTGGTAGAAGCGCTGTCGGGCATCCAAACCGTCAAGGCCCAAAATATTGAGCTGCGCACCCGCTGGAACTGGCAGCAGCGCTATGCCAAATACGTCAGCGCGGGCTTTAAGACGGTGGTCACCTCCACCACGGCTGGGTCAGCCAGCAACTTTTTGAATAAAATGTCGGCCCTGCTGGTGCTGTGGGTGGGGGCCGCTCTGGTGCTGGATGGTCAGCTCAGCTTGGGTCAGCTGATCGCCTTTCGGATTATTTCTGGCTATGTGACCGCGCCGCTGTTGCGCCTAGCCCAGCTCTGGCAAAACTTCCAGGAGACGGCTCTCTCCCTAGAGCGCCTCAGCGACATTTTGGATCACCCCCGCGAGACCGAAGAGCAGGGCGCCAACCAGATTCAAATGCCCGATATCCAGGGCCAGGTGCGCTACGAAAACGTCTCCTTCAGGTTTGCGGCCTCTGGTCCCATGCAGCTCAACAATGTCTCTCTGGAGTTTGACGCAGGGGAATTTATCGGCGTAGTGGGCCAAAGCGGCTCCGGTAAGAGCACCCTGATGAAGCTTTTGCCCCGTCTCTATGAGGTGCCGTCGGGGCGCATCCTGATCGACCAGTACGACATTGCCAAGGTGGAGCTGTATTCCCTGCGGCAGCAGGTGGGCATTGTCCCCCAAGACAGCTTGCTGTTTGAGGGCACCATCCAGGAAAATATTGCCCTCACTCGCCCTGAGGCTGACGACCAGTCGATCATTGCGGCGGCGCAAATCGCCTGTGCCCATGACTTCATCATGGATATGCCCTTGGGCTACAACAGCCGCGTCGGGGAACGGGGTTCCTCTCTTTCGGGGGGACAGCGGCAGCGGATCGCGATCGCCCGCACCGTTTTGCACAACCCTAACCTGCTGATTTTGGACGAGGCCACCAGCGCCCTCGACTACGACACCGAAAAGCAGGTGTGCGACAACCTCAAGGTTTGGGCCAAGGGTCGCACCGTCTTTTTCATCACCCACCGACTCAGCACCATCCAAGATTCAGATCGGATTTTGATGATGGATAAAGGGGCCATGGTCGAACAGGGCACCCATGACGAACTCATGGATCTCAATGGCCGCTACTGCACCCTTTACAGCCAGCAAGTTAACACCATCGCCTAAATCACCAAAAGCCATGACCTCAGCCACTCGTCCGAATATGGGGGCCTACGACAGCCCGGTAATTTTGCGCTCTTCGCCCCTGTGGGCGCGGCTGGTGGTGTGGGCGATCGTCGGCATCACCACAGCTTCGGTTCTGTGGGCTTGCCTAGCCAAAATTGAGGAGGCCATTCCCGCCCAGGGCAAGCTAGAGCCGCGCGGCGCAGTGCAGCCGGTGCAGGCTCCCGTCGGGGGCGTTGTCGCCACCGTTGAAGTCACCGAAGGGGAAACCGTTGAAGCCGGGCAAGTCCTGATCACCCTCAATCCTTCTGATACCGAAGCGCAGCTCCAGTCCCGCCAGGATGTACAGTCCCGGCTGATTTCAGAAAATCAATACTATCGCGCCCAACTCTCTGGGGAAGGGGGGGCGGTGCCGGTGACCCTATCCGCCGAGATGACCCGCCTCACCAGCAACCGAGCGACTTTGCTAGAAGAAAATGCCCTTTACCAGCGGGTGCTAGCCGATCAAGGCCCGGGGGGACTCACATCCCAACAGCGCCAGCGGCTCGAAGCGGCTCAAGGGGGGCGCTCTGCCCAGGGCAATATTGACCAGCTCCAGGTGGGGCAGCTCACCCAACAGCTTGAGCAGGTGCAGGAGCAACTCAGCAGTGCTAGAAACGATCTGTCCGTGCAGCAAAACATCCTCGAACGGATTCGCCCGGCGGTAGAAGAGGGGGCGATCGCCGAACTCCAGCTTTTGCAGCAGGAGCAAGAAGTCAATAATCGCCAAACCCAGGTCGCCAGCCTGCAAGAAGAAGAAGATCGAATACTGCTTGCCATCAGCCAAGCCCAGCAGCAGCAGGTCCAAAATGTGGCTGGGGCCGATGAAGGTTTGCTAGATCGAATCGCCGCCAACGAGACTCAGATTGCCACCATCGACAGCCAACTCACCCGGATCATTCTCGACAACGAAAACCAACTCGATCAATTGCAAGCAGAGATTGAGCAGTTGGAATATGCCCTGGAAAATCAGGAATTACGGGCACCGGAAGCGGGTCAGGTGTTTAATCTGCAGGTGAGTCCGGGCTACGTGGCCAACGCCAGTGAGCCAATTTTGGAAATCGTCCCCGATGACACTTTGGTGGCGCGAGTGTTTATCACCAACCGCGACATCGGTTTTGTAAAGCAGCGCTGGGATGATCGCGAAGCGGAACCGGTGATGGTGGATGTGCGCATCGACTCGTTTCCCTTTAGTGAGTTTGGCGATATCGATGGGGAAATCATTCGCATTGGCTCTGACGCTTTGCCGCCGGATGAGAGCAACCCATTTTTTCGCTTTCCAGCCGAGATTGAGATGGAAAGTCAGATGCTGTCGGAGGCGCTGACTTTGCAGTCGGGGATGGCGGTGACGGCGAATATCAAGCTGCGCAAGCGTCGGGTGATCACGATTTTGACCGATCTATTTGTGCGCAAGCTCGACAGCTTAAAAGCTGGTGGATAAGACAGCGCTGCAATATGAAACTGCAGTGCTTTAAGGAAAACTAGAGCAGCCGTGGAAAGTTCAACATCCTTTCTTAGAATAAGTGCATGAGCCTTTTAAAAACACCTGAATCTATTCGTTTCAAACTATTAAAAACAGCTTTTTTGGGAAGGCGCATAAACTGCAGAAAAGGCAGCAAAATATTGCGTTAGACTGATTCAGAAATCAACACAAACACAAGCACAAGGATATTTTTTCTTTATTTTATCCAACACTTCCTCTACAAAAAAATAGTAAGCACCTGTGGTTTTTCACTATCAATATTTTAAGTTCCATCAGAAGACGGGTTTCGGAAAACAGATTACCCCATCTCGTTTTTGTGGATATATCCGCAAAAACGAGATGGGGTAATGCATTCTTTTCAATTCTTTCACCAAGACAGCACAACATTAATGCAACACTACTCCCGCCTCACAAAGGCTGCTTATCTCGTCGGTCCAGTTCAGATGATTGTCTGCCACCTTGGATGTTTTTGGGTTCTGACGACGGGCCTATCGTGGGGTTCAATAGCTTGGGTCTTGCTTCTATATGTCAGCAGGATGCTCGCAACCACTGCAATTTATCATCGACTCCTAACCCACAAAAGCTATCAAGCTCATCCCATGGTTCTTTGGATTGGCTGCATTGTAGCGTCAGCAGCAGGGCAAATGGGACCGAGTTGGTGGAAGGCCCATCACCTCAATCATCACCAATACAGCGACCAGGCCCAAGATCCCCATTCCCCTTATCAGCCATTTCAAGGAATCGGAGGGCTGTATTGGTCTCAATGGGGGTGGTTATTGGCGGCGCGATCGCTCCCTGGCAAATTACCCGCTGATGTGGAACGCGATGGTGTGTTGCGAACCCTTGATCGGTTGCATTTCGTCCCCTTGATTGCCCTCGGCATCGTCTCGTATTTAATCGGTGGGGTTGAATATTTGGGAGCATTTTTCCTCAGCACCACCCTTTTGTTCCATGGCGTGCAAACCGTCAACTCCCTCAGCCATCTTGTGGGAAATCAACCCTTCATAACCGACGACCATAGCCGCAACAATGGGTTTGTGGCATTTTTGACTTTGGGCGAAGGCTGGCACAATCTCCACCATGCCTTTCAGTCCTCTAGCCGCCACGGTATCACCCTCAGCAAGGGGCAGGTTGTCTATCTACCTGACCCGACATTTTGGTTTCTAAAACTGCTGGAGCAGCTCAACTTAGCCTCAAAGCTAAGGCTGCCAAAGGAATCGAGTTTGTTAGCACGGGCGAATCCGGTTGGCCCGCAAGAGCCGATCTCGATCACCAAACAATCCCTCACCCGCCGCTAAGCCGTTGTGTTTTGGCCAAACCAACATCGGCCCCTTACTGAATGCCCGTGCCATAAGCCACCACCTCAACCGACACAATCCCCTTGCCTGTGCGTCCTCCCATCTCGGCGGTTTCTAAACGCACATTCACCAGTTGTTGTGCGCCCCATTGGATGGCATCCTCTTTCATCCGCAAGATGGCTTCCCGTCGGGCCCGCTCCATCAGGGACTCATAGGTGCTGATGCGACCGCCAAAGACATTAATCCAGGCGGCGATAAAGGTTTTGAAATAGTCCGATGAAATCACCACGCTGCCGACAAACAACTTGGCGCGTTCCGCGTCTGGAATGGGGGTTTTAGCCCCCAGATTAATCACAGGAACTTGGCGGGTGCGGTATTCGCGATCGCGCAAATCAGCAAAGTGCTTTTTCTCAATATCGCTGCCCACGAAAAAGCCCAGGCCCAGAAGCAATAGCAGTCCCAAAAGTCCTTCCATCGCTAATCAATCTGTACCGCCGTGCCGTAGACAAATAGCTCTGCTGCCCCTTGGGCCAGGGAGGAGGTGGCATAGCGAATATTAACCACCGCATTCGCCCCCAACTTTGCAGCTTCTTTCATCATTCGCTGGGTGGCCTCATGTCGGGCTTCTTGCAACAGCTCGGTGTAACCCTTCAACTCTCCACCGATCAGATTCTTGAAGCTGGCGGCAATGTCGCGGCCCACATGTTTGGCCCGTACCGTGCTGCCTTGCACCAACCCTAAATGTTCAACAATGGTGTGGCCGGGTACACCTTCTAAGGTGGTCAAAATCAACCCGCTTGACCGAGATAGGCCAGCTCTAGTCGTCATAAGGACTCTCCTGAGGAGGACTCTGGTTGCATCCTAATCAGGTTTCAGAGATCAGCCCCATTTCGTAAGCTTTTCCCCAGTCGATCGCATCAATTAATTGGCTTTTGCTAACGGCTCAAGCTGCGGCTGAGCTTGCTTCTCAGGGCGGCGGGCCTCTAGCCAATAGGTTTCCATTTCCCCTCGGCCCTTCACGGGCACCAACCCCCGTCGTTCCAGCACATACTCGTCCTTGAGCTTTTCGTAGGTGGCTGCGGTCACCTGAATCTTGCCCGGCTTGCTCGAAGATTCCATGCGGCTAGCGATATTCACCGCATCGCCCCACATGTCATAAATAAACTTCTTGGTGCCAATCACACCCGCCACCACCACGCCAGTGTTGATGCCAATCCGAATTTCTAAATCTTCTCCCGCCTTGGTTTGAATAACGCTGGTGGCAGACAGCATGGCCAGGGCCATTTCAGCGATCGCCTCTACATGGTCTTCCCGAGGAATCGGTAGCCCTGCTGCCACCATGTAAGCATCCCCAATGGTCTTGATTTTCTCTAGACCTAGGTTGTCTGCTAAACCATCAAAGGCCGAGAAAATCTTGTTGAGCAAACTGACCAGTTCAATGGGGGGGAGCCGTTTGGATAAAGGAGTGAAGCCGACGATATCGGCAAATAGGATGGTGACCTCATCAAAATGTTGGGGGATTGAGGCCGAGTCATGCATTAATTCGTTAGCCACCGGAGCCGGCAAGATATTCAGTAAGAGGCGCTCTGCCTTTTGCTGTTCTTCCGTGAGCTTTTCATTGCTGACTTGTAGCTCGCCCAACATGTCGTTCACACATTCACCGAGGCTACCGAGTTCGTCATTCCCTTCGACATCGACCCGCAGGGTGAGATCGTTGGAGCGGCCAATATGTTGGACCTCGCGACTGAGTTTAACCAGTCGCCTGAGGATGACCCGCTCTAGCAATAGACCAATACTCAATATTGAGATACCGCAAGCCCCTAAAAGGGCGAAACCGAGGTAGCCGATAGTGATTTGTCCCTGTTGGTAAATATCCCGAGGCAATATCGTCTGCACCAGTAATTGAGGTTGCTCATACACCCCAGGGAACAGGACATACCCCGCCAGAGCATTTGCATCTGAGAGGCGGAGAGTGGTTGAAATCTCGGTGTTGCCATGGGCCGTATTCAAATCCTGGAGGGCCACTTGCAGCGGTTTCGGCAGGTCTAACTGGCTGGGACGATAGATCTCCAGGTCGAGTTTGGTCCGCAGCTCAATATCCTCGACCTTGGCTTCATCGAGGTAGCGCCCCATTAGCAGAACGCCGTTAATTGGGCCGGTTTCATCACTGCGCAAAATGGGCTCCACAGCCACCAGCATCAGCCGATCATCAACGGGGATAAACCCAGAGTAATGGTGAGCAATATGGGGAAATCGCAATAGGGGACTATTTTTACCTAGCTGCTGTTTCAAACTGACTGGAATGGGAATGGGTTCTTCTAATTCCAAGTCATAACCTTTGCCATGGATAATTTCGCCTTCCATAGTGGCGAAAACGATGAAATTGAGTTCTAGACTGGCAAAAACATTATCTTCAAAGTTGGATTTAATAAAATCGGGGCCGGCATCATCCATAAATTGGTAGACATCATTCCCTGAAGCCCAGTCTTCGGTCAGAAATTGGAGTTGATCTAAATCGCCGGTAATCACCTCTTCAACCCGCTCCAGGTTGCGTTGCGCTGCTTGTTGTTCCAGTTGGGTATAACTCCGCTGCAGAACAATAGACAGGCAGCTGTATAAAACCGCAATCAGTCCGACCATGGGGCAAATGGTCAGGAGCAGGGTCTTCTGGCGCAAGTTCATGACGTTCAGGATGGGGGCCGCTAATGGGTCTGACAACTGCAGACGCTGGTTTGAAAAGCGAGCGCAAATTGCGATGGCGAAATACAGTCCACATTTACTCTCTTCTCGGAGGTTTCCGGAAGCTCAGGACGCAATCAACGGATATCCGTAAATTTGCGTAGTCTACCCCTGATCAGAGATTAGATTGACATAGCGCAAAATTGATTTATTGCGTAGGGGGTATCCGCTACAATCCAACTCCGGCAGCTTCTAAGTTGAGGCTCCTCATGCAAATTGTTCATCGCCCCTCAGAATCGCGATCGCGGGCCTTACTCTCCGCCTGCGATCTGCCCACCGCCGATCTAAAGTCCCGTCATTTCGATCATTTCTGGGGCTGGGGGTCGGTTGAAGATCCTCAGGGGGTGATCGGGCTAGAGCTGTATGACTCAGTAGCCTTGCTGCGTTCCCTGGCTGTGGCAGCCGAAGTGCGCGGGACGGGGGTTGGCAAAGCCCTAGTTGCCGCTGCCGAGGACTATGCCCAGACCGAAGGGGTGCAGGCGCTCTATCTACTTACCACCACTGCTGCCGAGTTTTTTGCGCGTCTCGGCTATGGGCTTGCGGATCGAGACAGCGCCCCCGAGTCGATTAAAGCGACGCGGGAGTTTTCGGGACTATGCCCCAGCAGCGCCACATTTATGATGAAGCAATTAAGGCAGTCTTGAATGGCTTTTTGTTTGCTTCTATACCTGAATGATTGACGCAATCTTGGCAGCTGCGGAACGGTTACAGGGCCACGCCCACACCACCCCAGTAATGCAATCCAGCACCCTTAATCACCAGTTAGGGGCAACGGTGGTGTTGAAGTGCGAAAACCTGCAGAAGATTGGGGCGTTTAAATTTCGGGGGGCCTACAACGCGATTTCGCAGTTGTCTCCCGAGCAGCGCAGTCGTGGCGTGCTGGCCTATTCGTCGGGCAACCATGCCCAGGCGGTGGCCAAGGTGGGGCAAGAGCTGGGTCTCAAAACCGTGATTGTCATGCCCCAAAACGCCCCGATTACCAAGCGGTTGGCGACAGAGGGCTATGGGGCCGAGGTGGTGCTGTATGACCCAGCCACGGAAACGCGGGAGGCAGTTGCCGCAGCCCTTCAAGCCAAACACGATTACACCCTGATTCCCCCCTTTAACCATCGAGACGTAATTGCGGGGCAGGGCACCACTGCCCTGGAGCTACTTCAAGAAAAACAGGTGGATACGCTGCTGGTGCCCTGTGGCGGTGGTGGGTTACTAACGGGGTCCGCCATTGCGGCGAAACACCTCAACCCTTTCTGCAAAGTGATTGGCATCGAGCCGGAACTGGCCGATGACGCCACCCGCTCCTTCCGCACCCGAGAACTGCAGACGGTCAAAAATCCCGCCACGATCGCGGATGGCACCCGCACCGCCTCAATGGGGTCACTTACGTTTCCGTTGATGCTGGCCCATGTGGACGACATGCAGACGGTTTCTGAACAGGCGATTATGGACGCGGTTGCCTATTTGTTTTATCGAATGAAGCTGGTGGTGGAGCCGTCGGGGGCGTTGGGCTTGGCGGCGCTTTTGAGTGGAGCAGTACCGGCTCAGGGCACGCTGGGGGTGATTTTGACGGAGGGCAATGAGGATGCAGGGACAATG
>JBHJIP010000139.1:0-20682 GCA_050043365.1 Leptolyngbyaceae cyanobacterium | reverse complement strand
CACTGGTCAAGGCTCAGGCTGCTGGCATACGCTGATGTCATAGCTTCCTAGGGGCTACAGAGGTTACTTTCTGAGCCTAATACTTAGGAAGCCTTTTCTCGAAATGAGTGCTGATTGATACTTTCCAAATATCCTCTAAAGTCAAGCATTTCATATCAAATCATTTCTAAGTGTTCAATAGAGGAGATCTGCAAAAATTTCCGTGAATTAGTGTTTAACCTACCTAAGTCCACATTGAAAGGTCCATTTGATGAATTTACATGCTTCACGGTAGATTCATTTCACTTGGTAGGAGAGTTGAATCCTCACAAGATTTATATTTTCTTAGATCTGTCTCCTTTGGAATGGAATCTTTTATGGAGTATAAAAGAATTTCTGCCAATATTTGACAAAAAATTTTCGGAGATCGGGAATGATCTTTATGAATTCCCTGTCGAAATATTAAAGGAAGATATTTCTAGTCAAAATTTCATCTTGACAATAGATATTGAGATAAACGAGAAGGCTTATCAATTAAGTCTAGAGGAAATGCTGATTGATATCTCTAGAATTCTCTATGAGACTTATGAAAAAACCATTAAAAATCTCCGGGAGAATTCTAATTCAAATACGATTTTTAAGTGTTTTGATTTCCCTGATGAGGTCAAAACTGTTTGCGTTCAATATCTTCAATACTTTTATGAATTTTTGAAGGATGTAGGAATTCAAGCCAAAGTAGCCTTGTCTGAGCAGGATTCTGGAGAAATTCTATTTTCGGTGACTCCTGAAGACAAAGCAGAAGCTTTAGATAATATTCGAGAGGCTTTACAGGTATATCTACACTTGCCTGTTGCTGATATAGAACTCCCTGATCTCTCTGATGTCAGAATTCAGATGCTTCATGGTCAGATATTAAGTTATCAGAGCCAAGTTATGCTGCAAAGTTCTATTATTGAACAGAAGAATGCAACTATCGAACAGAAAAATCTAACCATACATAGCCTGAAGCATCAGTTACTTACGCCAGCCGTTTTGATTGAATCTCAGAAAGGCAAGGATAAAGAAGCAGTTCCACTAGTAGGGAGATGGGTGGAAGTTGGCCAAATAGACTTGTTTGAGGGGGCGCTTACTATTAATGCAGCCAAGGGGCTCAGAGATGCTAAAAACACTTTGAATCTCAAGAATTTAATTGGATTACTCAAGGGCTTTATTGGAAAAGATAAATAATCTCTTTGAAAAGCTAGTAATGGCTAAGAACTTACTGAATTCGGCAGTTTGAAATCAGCTTAGTAGTCTGGGGTATGTCGTGCCTCTAGGGCATACACCGGTTGAGTTTGGGATTTCCCTTTGAGGGCAATCTGCCCCAATGACTTGGCCTGGAAGTGATTGCCAATCTGCCCGTACATAAACTGATTCATCAAAATCTCGTTTTCGCCCGCACGGCTCATCAACCGCGCTGCCGTGTTGACCGTATCGCCCAACACGTTAAACTCCCGCCGTCCTCGCTTTTCGCCAATTTCCGCCCCAAACACGGGTCCATAGGTGAGGCCAATCCGGTAGGTAACGCGGATTTTTTTGCCCTGCACCGTGGGTGAAGGTAATGACTCAATCAAGTCACGAATGGCAAGGACTGAATCTGCCGCCCGAAAGGGGGCACTGGGGGCAGGGTTGAGCACCCCAAAATGCATCAGCATTTCAGAACCGATCGAGTGATAGGTGACCTTTTGCAAAATGCCGCCCTTCAGTTCCACCACGCCGTTGATCAGCGAAAAGGCATCGGAGAAACAGTCCACTAGATACTCGGTTTCTTCTGGCAAAGAATCATCCACCGACTCTGGTAAACCGATTAGATTCACGAACGCCACAGCAATGGTGGGAAATGAGGGGGGAATGCGGCGATCTGCGGCGGTTTCCACTAAGAGCCGCAAGATAGAGCGGGGCAAGTAGCTGGCTAGGGGCTCAATCAGATCAATTGAGGTGCGAATCTCAGTGAGCAGGGCTTCGACACTGCGATCGAACAGCATTGGTGTAGGTTGGCGGCGGCGGGCCAGGGTGATTTCGTATTCCCCCAGTTCCTCAGCACTAAAGTCATCTTCCACCAACCAATAATTGTCGCCGTTAGACTTGAGCGTGATGCGATCGCCCAAGTGCTGTTTGACCTCATCGGTCAAAGACACCTTGCCAACCAACCCGGCCCCTTCCGATTGCTTAGCAATAGTGACCGCGCGTCCTAGCAAGACATGGGTCATGCGTTGGGGTGTGCCAATGTCTGCTTTCACAAATCGCCCTTCATGGAGGCCGACTCGCATCTGCAGCGATAGCTCGCCTTTGTTGGTCGGAATGCGGCGAAAAGAATGCATTGCCCGCTGCATTCTCAACCCCGCATGGACCGCCTGTGCCACATCATGGCGACCCTGATCTGCCGGAAACTGCACCAGCAAGGCATCGCCGGTAAATTCCAGCAAGTTGCCCCCCGACTTGCTGACAATTTCGATCATTTCCGCAAAGTAGCTGTTGAGCAGCTTCAACAGCAGCTCGGCCCCGTCAATGCCTTGCGCAGCACGGGCTTCGAGCAGGGGCGTGAATCCGGCTAGATCGGTAAAGAGTAACGTCCCTTCTTGCCAGCCATAGCGGACTTCGCCGGGGAGAGGGGGGTGGTTATAAACATCCCGAGGGACGTAATTGATCAAAATATGTTGGAGGGTCCGCAGATGCTCAAAGACCCGCATCAACGTTGCAGACGCTGGATCAATCCAAGCCGCGGCATATAAATCTGCTGGTAACAAAGGCCGCAGTCGCCTTTCCATATCCACCAGGATATTTGCCGTTGGTGAAAGGGCCATATACGCCGGATGAGCCTGCATTCCTGTTGTTAACCTCTCAAGGCTAACAGAGTTTACAGTCGCGAAAGAGGCGATCCGGTGGATTGGTGAAGTGGCTCCGAAAAATCCCTTAGATGACCCCTGGCAACTGCGATGAAGGGGTAACCCCTCTGTGAATCTACGGGCAGCAAGCAACCGCGCTCGTAATTGCTGCCGATTTAGATCTTTAATTCCAAACGTCTGGATTGGCGAAGTCCCCATGGGGCGTTGCGTAGCCCGTGGTTAGGCTCACCCAGGCCAGTCCCTCAGCTGTGCCCAGCCAAACTTTATTGCCCACACCGGGTGCTAACGCCAGGACACGTCCCGACGGCAGTCCCCTGACTTGACCAAGGGAAGCGCCATTGTAGGGATTAATTTTGTACAGCGCATCTTGGGTGCCGACCCAGAGGGCACGGGTGCTGTCAAACCCGAGGGAAACCACATTTTGCCGCTGCATAATCCCCACGGTACGGATGAGGCTACCGGTTTGTGGATCAACCACGAGCAAGGCATCAGGGGTGCCCACCCAGAGTTGACCATGGGGACCGCGGACAATGGTATTGACGGCCTGTCCTGGCAGACCCTGCACGCGCCGGATGGGGTAGGCGCTGGCGGTATTGATTTGAACCAGGCCATCTAGGGTACCGACCCAGAGGTGGCCGTTGTCATCAAGGGCAAGGGCGTTGGCACTCACCCCTGGCAGATATTGCAGGGTGGTCATCAACAGGCCCTCGTCGGGGCTAATCATGGCCAGACCGCGATCGGTGCCCACCCAGAGAAAGCCTCGGGTATCAATTAATAGGTCGAGCACCCGATTAGAGGGCAGCGCGTAGTTTTGAGCGGTAATGGTGTAGATCACGGTGTACGCCCTATCCAAAAAAAAAAAAATGCCCACCCAGATCCGCCCGACTCGATCTTGGGCAAGAGCCTCAATCGTGCGGCTGGGAACTGGAATTCGGGCCTGGACCCGACCCGTTTCTGGATCAATTCGGGCCACTTCACCTTGCCAAGTGCCAATCCAGAGGCTGCCGGTATAGTCCCCTTGCAAAGCCGGAATGCGGTAATCAATAGCGGGCCGCTCGGTTGGAGGCCGTTCTGACGGCAAGGGATCGGCATTGTTGGGCGGCAGCTCTGGGGTGTAAACGCGCTCTCCATCTGTTTCACTCGGATCCACCTGAGCCAACCCTTGGGGCTCCACCTGCGTAATCTCGCCATTGCGCGCTTCGGCCTGCCCAGTCGTGAGCAGTGCCAGCAAGAGTCCTAAACCCACCCAACCGATTTTCATTGCGCCATGCTCCATGACTGCGTTCTCCCTGTTGATTAGCCCTGCACCCTAAGGGCGACACATCAGCACGAATAGTCCATATATTAGCTGCAGCTTCATGATCTGCTGACCTTTGATAACGCCAACCCCAAGGCTTGTCAACAGATGCCCCAGAATGGACCCCAGCACCCAGCTTTACTTGCTTAAGAGTTTGTTTAATCCCTGTGGAGCAAAATTATAGATCTGGCATTATTTCCTACAGAGAAAAACCGCTGCCGCTCCTCACTTCAATTAGCTCTGCAGCAGTTACATAAAGAGATAGTGCTCAATGGTATGACATGGGCATTCATAAACTTTGTTTATGAATATATACAGAACTTCCGAAACCAAACTTATCTGATGGCTGATAGTATTCTTAAGGGCGTGGGGTATTACAGGAGACCCACGATCCAGTACGGAAGCTCGTTTCAGGCGTTGTTCTGAGCGGTTTACAAGTACTTTTTCTAAACACCACCTGCTTGTGTGGCAGGTTTTAACAGCTCCGTTCTACGGGTGATCTCTGAGAGATCCTGCGCCAGTTAATGGGGGCACAAAAGGTGGTGTCTGTTTATGGATTGATACAGGATCAGGAAAGGGAGATATGTCTTACTCTCAGACAACGACTCAGTCAAAATCAGGATATCAGGCCGGGGTTAAGGACTACAAACTGACCTATTACACGCCGGATTACACGCCCAAAGATACCGATATCTTGGCGGCATTCCGGATGACGCCACAGCCCGGTGTCCCCCCCGAAGAATGTGCTGCAGCGGTGGCCGCGGAATCCTCAACCGGTACTTGGACCACCGTGTGGACCGACCTGTTGACCGATATGGATCGCTACAAGGGCCGTTGTTACGATGTCGAGCCTGTCCCTGGCGAAGACAATCAATATATTTGCTACGTTGCCTATCCCCTCGATTTGTTTGAGGAAGGTTCAGTTACCAACCTGCTGCCCTCCTTGGTGGGTAACGTTTTTGGCTTCAAGGCTCTACGGGCCTTGCGTCTAGAAGACTTGCGGATTCCGGTTGCGTACCTCAAGACCTTCCAAGGTCCTCCCCACGGCATCCAAGTTGAGCGCGATCGCATCAACAAGTATGGCCGTCCACTGCTGGGCTGCACCATTAAGCCCAAGTTGGGTCTATCGGCCAAAAACTACGGTCGTGCCGTTTACGAATGTCTGCGCGGCGGTCTTGACTTCACCAAAGACGACGAGAACATCAACTCCCAGCCCTTCCAGCGCTGGCGCGATCGCTTCCTGTTCGTAGCTGATGCAATTCACAAGTCTCAAGCTGAAACGGGTGAAATCAAAGGCCACTACCTGAACGTGACCGCCGCCACCTGCGAAGAGATGCTGAAGCGGGCTCAGTACGCCAAAGAACTCGACATGCCCATCGTCATGCACGACTTCTTGACCGGTGGTTTCACCGCTAACACCACTCTGGCCCACTGGTGTCGCGATAATGGCGTACTGCTGCACATCCACCGTGCGATGCACGCTGTGATTGACCGCCAGAAAAACCACGGTATTCGCTTCCGCGTACTGGCTAAGTGCCTGCGGATGTCGGGTGGTGACCACATCCACACCGGTACCGTTGTGGGTAAGTTGGAAGGCGATCGCGCCGGCACCTTGGGCTTTGTTGACCTGCTGCGCGAAAACTACATCGAGCAAGACAAGTCTCGCGGTGTTTATTTCACCCAAGACTGGGCTTCCATGGGTGGTGTAATGGCCGTCGCTTCTGGTGGTATTCACGTGTGGCTCATGCCTGCCCTGGTTGAACTCTTCGGTGATGCCTCCGTTCTGCAGTTTGGTGGCGGTACCTTGGGTCACCCCTGGGGTAATGCTCCTGGTGCAACCGCTAACCGAGTTGCGCTCGAAGCTTGCGTTCAGGCCCGTAACGAAGGCCGTGACCTCAACCGCGAAGGTGGCGACATCATCCGCGAAGCTTGCAAGTGGTCTCCTGAACTGGCAGCGGCTTGTGAACTCTGGAAAGAGATCAAGTTCGAGTTCGACACCGTTGACACCATCTAAAAATGCGGAGGAGCGCCTAGACGCTATCCACATCCAAGCCCGTAGTTCTCCCTGCGGTAAAACGCTCGTTTTCAAGTTGGATGTGGTTTAGGTGCTCCTTTAGCGGCAGTTTGGGTTGGGGTAGACCTCTATTAGGCAAGTTTCTAAAACCCTTAGGAATGCTGCCTAAGTTACCGAATCTGCAAAGACTTCGGGGTTAGATCAGGGCTGCCCCCCATGGATGGGGTTGGCTTCAACCGTTCGAGAGATGCTCTATGGATCTCAAGCAACCGGCTAAGGATGCAGCTAAAGTTCTCACGAGCTATGTAACTTACCAGGCCGTGAAGACCGTACTGGGTCAGTTGAAGGAAACCAATCCCGCCAGTGCCTATTGGCTAAACAACTTTTCCTCTCGGGAAGCCCTGCAGGATGGCGAACGCTATCTGAGTAGCCTCCTCCAGGAAAATGTAGCGCTGGCCATGCGAGTGATGACCATTCGTCAGGAAATTGCAGAGGGTATCTGTGAATTCTTGCCCGAGATGGTTACCACGAGTATCCAGCAAGCCAATATGGAACACCGCCGCCAGCATTTAGAGCGCATTACCCAACTCGGGGATGGAGAGCATGCATTGGAATCTGAGCTTCCTGAAGGCGCAGATGTTTCTAAGCCGTCAAGTACCGATTTTGATGTCTCCCCAGAAGAGCCCTGAGTTTGTCGGCATCACATCTGTGATGTTTATCCAGATACTGAGTTCGAGCCTTTTTGGCTCTAAACCGACCCTTAACTTATCAACTAGCGAGGAACCATGAAAACTCTGCCAAAAGAGCGTCGTTACGAAACTCTGTCTTACTTGCCCCCTCTAACGGATGCTCAAATTGAGCGGCAAATTTCTTACATCCTAAAGATGGGTTATTTCCCTGCCGTGGAATTCAATGAGACCTCTGATCCTGAGGTTTACTACTGGACCATGTGGAAGCTGCCTTTGTTCAACGCCACCACCACCTCTGAAGTACTGAGTGAAGTACAGGCTTGCCGTTCTGAGTACTCCAACTGCTACATCCGGGTTGTGGGCTTTGACAACGTTAAGCAGTGTCAGATCACCAGCTTTATCGTCCACAAGCCCGGTAGCAACTCCGGTTCTTACCGCTACTAAGTTAGCAATGTGACCTTCATTGGTCGTTGATTGAGACATGATTACCGCAGGAGAAGTATCTCTACTTCTCCTGTTTTTTATGGCCTTGATTTCCTACAACGGACAGTGACTGATTTTCCCTGCAAAAGAAAGAATTTTGCCTTCAATCTTTTGTCCCTTTACTGAGGTGCGTGTTCACCATACTCGCCACTATGGCAACACTCAAAAAACTCATCAGGAGCAGTAGCACCCCATCAAAGGCAAGGTTTCCTACAGAAACAAAACGACCATCACGGAGGTAAGGGGTGCGATCGCCCCCCACCCAAATCACTTCAATTTCCGTACCTACGTCGAGTTCGTCCCAGCGTTCTGGCGTCACCCTGAGGCGATGGTCCCCTTCAGTCTGAATACTCGCCTCTGACCAAGCCACCCAGTAAACGTTACTGTCATTGGGGTGCGGGGTTTGATGCCACTTTTGGGTCAGAGTTTCTTCAGTGGTTGTCGCCCCTGGGAACCAGCCTTTGATTTGTCCAGCCTTATATAGCTTCGGCACGGTAATGCCTGCGGTCAGGCCAAAAGCCACCAAAAGCACCAAGACGCTTCGCAACCAAAAGATTTTTTCGAGTAAGGAGAGGCCTTTCTCCAGTGAGCGGGCCATCGGTGATCATTCTCCTTATCCATCGCGGGTTCAACGGCCACCTTCAGCAAGGCCCTGGTGATTTACGGATGCTGCCTCTGGGAAAGCGGATCCCTGAGGTGTAGGTAGGGACGGTGTTTTTGAGGCAAGGAGCAATGGGCGCAATACGGTTTTGGCGGCGGAAGGTCAAGCGAAGCAGCCTATTGAGACATTGGCATATGGCACTGCTGGCGGTTTTGGCTATCCTTATGCTTGCTCCTTTACCGTTATCGGCTCGCCTGTCCGATGAGACCCCTGAGATCGCCCCTGAGTCACAGATTCAGGCCCTCTCTCCGGCAAATCCGTTCACACCCTTGCAAGCGGCCAAGTACTTCTTCGAGTTCCAAAGGGAGCCGATCACCCCCCGTGCCGTTAGCGACCTACTGCCCTGGTTATCGGATACTGAGCCGGGGCCGATCGCTCTGGATATCGAAGGCAGTACCGCCGAAACCAATCGCTACTGGGCCGATATTTCTACCATTGATGCCGGGCCTTGGCAGGGGGCCATCCTCGCCACCTGGCAACCCCGCATTGATCAAGACATCACCTACAGCAGCGCCTATCAATGGCTGGGGCGTCTCGACAATGGGTTGCATGTGCTGCGGGTTTGGCAAAATACGGGCGGCAGGGGCTATTTCACCCATGTGCTGGTGGTCCGTTTTTCGACTGACTACGAGTATGACCACCGCGATCGTAAACGCCTAGTCATGACCCGAGTGGGGCAGGCTGTTTTGGGAGACCGGGATGATCGCGTGATTACCCTAGAGGGCAACACCATCGTGATTCCTCCAGCCGAGCATGAATCGGTCCCGACTCGGCTCGATTTCAGCGACTATGGCGCAGTGGATTGCGTTGGATCGGTAGGCTCCCGCTGGATTCGATAATCATCAGGGTCTTCGCCAATGTCGCCCACAAATGAGAAGGGGCGAATCAGGTTGAAGATTTCGTGGTTGAGGTCGGTGAGGGTAAGGTTGGGCGGCAGGATGTCAGTCTATAGGGCGTCGTGCATGAGTTTGTCGAGCTCTTGCTGCAGGTATTGATCGCTGGGCGGCAGTGTAGTTGGCTCTGGTGGGCTAAAGGCTGTGACACCTTCAGTCTAGTTTCCTTGCCCCGCACTCAGTTAATAAAGGCTGGAACTGGTGCCGTATTCCTGTAGCCAGTCGCGCCCCAGTTGAATCGTGATGTCTGAGTTGAGCACACCGGTACTTTCCACTCGGACTTCGCCTACCCCTAAGAACCGCTGCAGGGTGGCGGCACTGGCTTGGTCCCCTTGTTGAGCCACAATGCGCGTAATCGGCAGCTCATGGTGCCAGTCATCATCGAGATAGACATTGCGGTAACCGCTCTCATTCAGCACATTGAAGAGTTCATCCACGGCCACGGGATCACCCGTGCTGTCCTGAACAGCAATGCGCAAATAGCTGGGGTCTTCAGAAGCGGACACCTGCTGACTGCCATAGCTAAAGTATTCGGCCACCATCTGGTCAATTTGCCGCAGGCTGGGGAGCCAGTAGCTCAGCTCAAACTCGCTGGGGGAGCTGAAATCTCCGGGTAGCATCAGCATCTGCACATTGGAGCGATTCGTCTGGGCGGCGAAGCCCGTCAAAGCCAGCAGCTCTTCCACACTCAAATTCGTGTCTACGTTGGACTGAATCACGGAGAGGATTTTGGGGAGACGGGTGATGGTAGCAGGATTCAAAGATTGCTCAATGATGGCTCGCATCAACATCTGCTGTCGCTGAATACGGCCAATGTCACCGTTGTTGTCATAGCGAAACCGCAGGAACTGGAGGGCCTGGTCGCCGTTGAGTTCTTGCTCCCCAGCCTTGAGGTTGATGTAAAGGTGCTGGCTGTCATCTTGGTAGCGCATGTCCTTGGGGACATCAACGGTCACCCCACCCAGGGCATCCACGAGTTTTTCAACCCCTTGGACATTGATGCGCACATAGCGATCTATGCCCACGCCCCCTAAGAGGTCACTCACCGATCGCGCTGCCATCGCCGGTCCCCCGTAGTAGTTGGCTTCATTGAGCTTGGTTAACTCTCCTGCCACCCAGGTGCGGGTATCACGGGGAATCGAGAGCACGACCATTTGGTTGGTGTGGGGATTGAACCTGACCAGCAGCATGGTGTCGGACAGGCCATCAAAGGAATTCACGAGGGCGTGATAGCCCAAGTCCTCTGTGCCCGGCGGGGGATTATCGACATCAGTGGTTAAAACCTTCATACCCAACACCAGGATATTGACGGGCCGCGTTAGCCCCGGCAACTGCAGGTTACCTGAGCTGGTGATCGGGTCATCTTGGTTGAAGGCATCGGCCTCGTCCTGTGACAGCTCATTCTGAAGTAGGGGGGTGCTGCCCAGGGAGAGGGCCAGGTAGGCTCCGCCAACAGCAGAGATGCTGGCAACGCCCACGAGTGCAACCCCGACCCCGAGCCAGCGGGGAATACGGAAACGACGTTTAGGGGCAACGTGGGTACGAACTTTTTTGTGGGGCGCAGTATCAGGTGCAACTGAGCGATTTTTTCGGCTGGACACAAAACACCTCAGTGCACGAGAGCTAAAGACAGAATACGGAAGGTCTTAACGAATTTACGCATGAACAGGATTTTCCCGACGTGGGGGAGGCTGTCCGGAGAAAGATTCAATTCCTAGGACGAGCTGAGTAATCGCCAACGAAGGTTTCTGGGCAATTACCACGTGTATTGTATTGATGAATCGCAAGATTGCCACTGTTTTTCGGCAATGGGCTCAAAGGACATTGGGCCTTCCCCCATGGAAAGGTGCTTTTAAACAGGCGGGGCAGTTACAGGCGATCGCCCCAACGACTGAGCCCAGGGATGCGCACTGACTTACCCTGGAGCAATCGCACCATCAGCCACAGGTTGGTGATGAAGTAGCCCGTGGTGCTGAGCAAGCCGGTGATTAGAAAGCGGGCGGTGAGGCTATCAATGGCTTGGGCACCGGCCCCGGTTGCGCCATAGACCAATAGCCAAGTGAGCGCCAGGATAACGGCGGTGCGGCTGGTGGCCTGTTCGCGGCGGCTACCCCCTCGGCGATAGAGGCTCCAAAGGGAGGGGAAAAAGCCAAAGATGGGGACCAGGTAGATCACCAATTTAAGCGTTTCTAGGGTGGTTTCTGGGTCAGTTTTGGCCCCTTTAGAAAAGCGCATATCGCTCATGACCCCCAAATTAAGTTCAAACGCGCCTGACTTTGTTGCAGCGCTGTGGTTGGGTCTTCCCCTAAAAGGGTAGCCTCGATCGCCCGACCAAAGTTTTCGGATAAGTAAGGATATTTAGCGATTAGGGGCCTTGCCCTGGCCCCATTCATCTGGGTTAGGAACACCCGCAGCAATGGATTTTGTTCTAAAAAGGCTTGGTACTCAGGGCTTTGCCGCACGCGCAAATTGACCGGTAAAAAGCCGGTCTGGGTCGCCCAGGCCAGTTGGAATCGATCGCTCAGAATATATTCCAAAAAGGTGAGGGCAGCTTGACGCTTCTCAGGGGTGGTTTTACACAGGAAGAAATTTTCGCCCCCCAAGACGGCGGCTGGGGTCTGGTCGGCTGGCAGTGGAAACACGTCAAAATCGATGCCTGCAGCCTGCATTTGCCCTAGGGTCCAAGGCCCGGTAATTTGCATGGCGACCCGCCCGGTCAAAAAGTTATCTACCTCAAACCCTCGCTCTGGGGGCGAAAGCATAGCCGAGCCATCTTGGACCAGCGATTGGGCAAAGGTGAGGGCGGCGATCGCTCCCTCATTAACCAAATCGGGCTGACCCTCTTTTTCGAGCCAGCCGCCAGCGCTGTAGACAAAGGGTAACCAGGCAAACACATTCCACTCGCCCTTGCCTAAAGAGAGAAAGATGCCGTGGCGATCGCTGTCCCCATCAAGGTCTTGGGTCAAGGCTTGGGCGGCTTGTCTCAGCTCGGCCCAGGTTTCAGGGATATGGGTGATGCCAGCTTGCTCAAATAAACTGGGCCGATAGTAGACCGCACCATTGTTAGCGCCAAAAGGAATCGACCAGAGGTGACCTTCAAAGGTCATGGTCTCCAACAAGGCTGGATCAATCTGCGCCCGTAGCGGCAAATTAGCCCACCAGTCATCGAGGGCCTCTAGGGCCTCTAACTCGACCAGTTGACCGGTCAGATTGGGGGAATACCAGAGAATATCAGGGGCGGCATTGCCGACTACAGCCGTCAATATTTTGGGAATTTGTTGGTCAGGATGACCGACATATAAGGAGTCCACCTGGATGTGGGGATGGCTCTCGTTGAAGTCCTGAACCAGAGTCTGGAAAAAGTCTCGGTTCTGAGGGGGTCCGATTCCCTGCCAGAGGGTAATGTGGACCCCAGCTTCGCTATCGGTGGGTGCGCCGTGGCAACCGACTAGACCAAACCCAATCACGACGACCCATAGCAGCCTCCAAAGGGAATGCCATTGGAGCCGGGGTGGGTGGAAAAAGTCGGCAAAGATGTTTGGGGTCACGGTATCTTGAGACGACGAACATATATCCCCGAGCGGCTACGGGTCCTTGGCTTTATTTAGGGGCTGTCATCAATTAAAACTAGGACTCTTTTGGTGAAACGGTTTCAGCCCCTAGCAATATTATAGAAACGAGTGCGGTAATGCTTGCCCAGCAAGGCTTTTACCCGTGACTGATGACGCGCCCAGATAACGCAATACCTCATTTAGGAGTGCTGAAACGTGTTGGAATTCGATGAATACATAGAGATATTGCGGGACTTGATCACCCGTTTTGGCTTGAATGTGATCGCGGCGATCGCCATTTTCTTTATTGGTAGCTGGGCAGCTAAGCTAACCCGCCGCCTCGTCCGTCGATTGTTGGTCAAAACCAAAGTAGATCCTACCTTGACCTCCTTTGTGATGACCCTGAGTTATTACGGGGTGCTGGCTATGACGGTGATTGCCGCTCTAAATCGTCTCGGCATACAAACGGCTTCACTGGTGGCTGTGTTGGGGGCGGCAGGTTTAGCCATTGGCTTAGCCTTACAGGGGTCGCTCTCTAACTTTGCCTCTGGGGCGCTGATCATTATCTTCCGCCCCTTTAACGTGGGAGACCTGATTGAAGGGGCTGGGGTGTTTGGGCGAGTCGAGCATATTGACTTGCTCACCACCGCCCTAGTGACCCTAGACAACAAGCGAGTGATCGTGCCGAATGCCAGCTTGACCGGGGACAACATCATCAACCACAGTGCCCTCGGTAAACTGCGGGTGGATACGGTGATTGGGGTCGCCTACGAGGCGGATATTGACCAGGTAAAGGGGGCGATCGCCGATACCCTGGCTCAAGATCCCCTGGTGCTAAAGGATCCCAAACCGACGGTCGCCGTGATGGAGTTAGCCGATAGCAGCGTCAACTTTGCCGTGCGTCCCTGGACCGATCCAGATAACTACTGGGCGGTTTATTTCAACACCCATGAGGCGGTTAAGAAACGCCTAGATGCCGAAGGAATCTCTATTCCCTTCCCCCAACGAGACGTGCATTTGCTGGCTAACAGCCTGGCTAATAACTAAGAAGATGTGAGACCACCCTCAGGAACTGTCATTTCCCCCCTGATTAGGAGGGAAATGGCCCATTCAACTGCGTTGAGCTCGGCTTCAACCCAGCGGTCTGCAGTAAAGGCCATTTTTACTTTGAGAAAGTCACCTTGAGAAAGTCGAGGCATCCCTTTAACCTGATGAGATAAAGGGGTTCAGTTTAACCATGACGTGGCGCAATCAACTGTTCCCCTCGCGTTGTGAGGTGTTCCATTGACCCAGGCCGCGGGCGCATCCAATTTGCAGCAGTGGAGCCGTCGCTTACTGGCGGCCATTTTGTTGGGCGGACAGGTGGTAATGCATCTGATTTCCCGTCCTTTACACCGACGCAATACCGTCGAACAGATGGCTGCGGTCGGCCCTGAATCCCTGCTGATCGCTCTGCTCACAGCCAGCTTTGTGGGCATGGTATTTACTATTCAGGTCACCCGCGAATTTATTAACTTTGGGGCCAGCACCGCCGTTGGGGGCGTTTTGGCTTTAACCCTGGCCCGAGAGCTGGCCCCAGTTTTGACCGCAGTCATCTTGGCGGGTCGGGTTGGATCCGCCTTTGCCGCTGAGATTGGCACCATGAAGGTGACCGAGCAGATCGATGCGCTGCAAATTCTCAAAACGGATCCGATCGACTACTTAGTCATCCCCCGGGTGGTAGCTTGTGCCCTGATGCTGCCGGTGCTGACCCTATTGTCCTTTTTGACGGGGATGACGGGGGGCCTTGTGATCGCCACCCATCTGTATGGCATTTCTCAAACGGTCTTTCTGAATTCAGCCCAGAATTTTCTCAGCATCTGGGATTTGATCAGCGCCATCATTAAAGCTTTCATTTTTGGCCTATTGATTGCGGTGATTGGCACCAGTTGGGGGTTGACCACCACGGGCGGCGCTAAAGGGGTCGGTCAATCGACCACGACTGCTGTAGTCACAGCTCTGCTAGCGATTTTTATCAGCAACTTTTTCCTGTCTTGGTTAATGTTCCAGGGGACTGGCAGTGCTGTTCTAGGTGGAGTTTAGTACGCTCCCTGGGGACAATTGTCGCCGGTGAACCCCTTACAATGGAGCCATGATATGGCCTATTCAACGATTCTGTAATGCCTTCTGATTCCTCAGTGGTCACCGCCAAGACATCCACAACCCTAGAGCCCAGCTATCGCATTCCCATGGGCCTATTTCTGATTGCCCTGCCTGTGATGGCGCTGCAAATCTGGGTTGGTATGGTAATTGCCTTGTTCTCCGTTTTTTTGCTGTTCCAGGCTTACACCCTAAGGCTGGTTTTCACCGCTACAGATTTAGATATTTATCGCGGTGAGACCCGCATCCGTCGCTTTCCTTATCAGGACTGGAATACGTGGGACATCTTTTGGTCACCGATCCCGATTCTGTTCTACTTTCGGGAGGTGAACAGCATCCATTTTCTGCCCATTCTATTCAAGCCAGAATCCCTACGGAAGCAGCTACAGGTCCACATTCCCCTCAACGAAGAGGGTGTTACTTCAGCGTCCTAAAACGGTACGTGTCTGTTTCTGTTGATACGCTGGCTTTAACTCAACATTGCTTTAGACTATGACCGCTGACGACCCTGCGCTTTCCTCCGACTCTGCTTCTCCCAAACCTTTGCCTTCGCTCTCTCCAAAAGACGGCGGCAAAAGTACTACTGATCAGGTTCAAGCAGACATTGCCCGCATGATCAACCAAGGGGTGGGGGATTTAGAGCGGCGCAAGCGATCCCTAGAGTTGGAAATTGAAAAGCTGGAACGAAGACGCGATCGCATCGAAGTGGAGATGAAAACCACCTTTGCAGGGGCGTCCCAAGATTTAGCGGTACGGGTACAGGGGTTTAAAGAATATCTGGTGGGTAGCCTCCAAGATTTGGCCACTGCAGCAGAGCAATTAGACATGGCCCCACCCACCCGGCGGGAAGAGCGGACTGCTCCGACGCCGCGCCCCGAGGACAATCGGGATACGGTCGAACTGGCTCAATCCCGATTTCAGCGTCAGGCTGAGCGCATTCAGAGCTTGCTAGATCAATATCGTTTGCGGCCCGACTACTATGGCCCCGCCTGGCAGCTCAGGCGTACCTTTGAGCCCATCCATGCTGAACGCACGGCCAACTGGCTGCTCAAGCAAGGCGGGCGAGGGGCGATTAAAAGCCTCAGTAGCCGCCTGCAGAATGTATTAGTGGCCTCAGCCGCGATTTCAATTTTGAATGCTTTGTATGGCGATCGCCTACGGGTCCTGATGCTGGCTAATAGCCCCGAACGCCTGGGGGAATGGCGGCGCGGGTTTCAAGATTGTTTAGGTGTGACCCGGAGTGACTTCGGCACGGGTCGGGGGATTACTCTGTTTGAGTCCCCAGAGTCCTTGGCTCAGCGCGCTGAACGACTACAGGAAAATAACCTGTTGCCGCTAATTGTGATCGATGAATCTGAGGACAAGGTGAGCCTCTCCTTGCTGCAGTTTCCGCTTTGGCTAGCCTTTGCGCCTGACCCAATGAATCCGCAGTCAGACGTTTACGACTATTACTAAGCTCTAAGTAAGTCAGTATGTAGAGTGGGCAATGCCCACGATTGATTTCGAAGCAACTATTTATAAAACCCACTGGGCATTAAGCGACCACCAGGGCTCGGTGCGGGATGTGATTGATAACAGCGGTACTGTGCTAAATCACATCGTTTATGACAGCTTTGGTCAGGTCACTAGCGAAACCGATCCTAATTTTGACTTCCGGTTTGGCTATACGGGTCGGGAGATGGATGAAGAGACGGGGATGATGTACTACCGGGCGCGGTATTTTGACCCGGCGGTGGGGATTGTGTGGGTGAGGACCCGTTGGGGTTTGGGGCGGGGGATGCGAATCTGTATCGCTATGTCTTTAATAGCCCGACGAATTATACGGATCCAAGTGGAAAAGCTGGAGTGGCCGTATTAGTAGCAACAGGAGCAGCAGCATTGAATCCTGTTGGACTAGTAGTCGTGGCTGGTGCCGCAGGTCTTGTTGTTGCAGCCGGTGTAGGCTATCAAATCGCGCAGCATAGAAATAATGCTCGAATCTCCGATGTCGATCCTAAGGAGTTTGATCCCAACCGTGATGCAGGAATAAGAGAAGAATCTATCCCAGGCGCTCATGGGCCAGACATAAATATACCTGCCGATAGCAGAGATTTCGATCCGAACAGGATTTGGCCTGATGGTGAAATTCCTCAAGGTCCTGCTTGTGAGGTTCCTGGGATTGGCTCGGAACGATATCCAGAACTAGAGCAACCACCTTATTTAGAGACTAGTGATCCAGACGATTTTCTGGAGGATCTAGACGATATACAAGATCGGCTTCGTAGACGAGATAGAAGCCTTAATCCTAGTTCGAGAAGACCAACTAGAGGCGCAAACAGAAGAGACAGACAAAATGTAGATAATATTGCCAGAGAATATGGAGTAAACCGTAGAGAATTTGGAGATTATGTTGAACAGTTAAAAGCTGCTGAAGGTAGAGGTGGAGCCGATAATTATACTTATGATGAGCTCAGGGAAATAGCAGAGGAGTTTCGTAACAACTAGAGATTACAGGCATGGCAAAAAAGATTAACGTATCACTTAGGCTAAGAGGTGATTTGCCCTCACTGGAATTCATCAACAATGAATTGGGAGTAGAAGCAACCACGTACTACAAGAAAGGAGAATTAACTGGACGAAAAAAAAATAGAGTACAATCTCAAGATATATGGATATTGAATCTAACATCTAATTTGGACTACGAAAGCTCCATAGAGGAAGAGGAACACTCTTTATTGAATGCAGTAACTTATTTGGATGAAATTTCACCGAGATTATCTAGTTCTAAATTAGGAAAGGTTGATTCAGATATTTACATAAGTTGCATTCAAGAAGAAGATCAAGGAGGATTTTGTTTGCCTTTTCAGCTAATCCAAGTTATTGCTTCTATGAATCTACCTATTAGAGTCTCAACTCTTTTTATTTGATATTAACAAGTCAGGTCACCAGTAAGAAGGTGCTTGATAAATGGAGAGGCTGGAGTGCGGTCGGATATCCTCAGGGCCTCCTGCTGGGCCATATAGTAAGTAGGTTAGGTGCTGCCCGCGATTGATTCCAAGGCAACTGTCAACAAAACTCATTGAGCTTTAACGGACCATCAAGGCTCGATTCGGGATGTGATTGATAACAGCGGGACGGCGCTGAATCACTTCGTCTATGACAGCTTTGGTCGGGTCACCAGCGAAACCGATCCGACCGTTAACTTCCGGTTTGGCTATACGGGCCGGGAGATGGATGAAGAGACGGAGATGATGTACTACCGGGCGCGGTATTTTGACCCGGCGGTGGGGACGTATGTGGGAGAGGACCCGATGGGGTTTGGGGCGGGGGATGCGAATCTGTATCGCTATGTCTTTAATAGCCCGACGAACTATACGGATCCAGATGGTGAATTTGCTTTTCCGTTGATTCCTCTTGCTATTGCAGGTGGTATTGCGGCCGTTGGTACTCTTGCTGCTTACTATGCATTACTACCGGAGGAGTATAGAGCTACTCCTGACGACTTGGAATACTTGCAAGATCGAATTCAAGATCTTGGTGAGTACTGTGTGGAAAGGTTAAGAAGTTCGCCTATAGTTCCACCTTTTTATGAATCAACCAGCGAGGGAGACAGTAGTGAGGGAGATGGTAGCGAGGAAACAGCCAACACAGGTGCGGATGACGACCCAATGGAGCGGGGAAGACGTTCAGAAGAAAGAGTATTAGACGACCTTGGCTTATCTCCAAATCGGGAAAAAGTCAGCTCCCCTGAGGGAAATGCAATACCTGACAGCTTAGATGATGACGTTTCTGTTGAAATCAAAGATACTCAAAGAGTTTCCAATACACGACAAATACGTATACAAACTGATGCGGCACGAGAATCAGGAAGAACCTCTATTTTAGTTACTGGCAATAAGACGAGAGTCACTAGACAGGCTCAGGAATCTTTTGATGAAATCATCAGAAGGCCAGATCTAGGCCCACAATAGTGGAACGAAAAGTTTAGAAGCTTGAAGTCATCAAGATTTCCCTTGAAAGACCTGACTATATTCATGGAAATTCAGGCACACGACTGAGGAGTTCAGAGAATGCTAGAGTTTAGGGCTTACTTCAAAAAAACACAGACCATGAAGGTATTGACTGAGATACTCAATTGGTCATCTCTCTTTGGCGTAACTCATTTAAGCGAAGAAGAATTCTCTAATAAAGGGAGTTCTTTAACACTACAAGACAAAGGCATTGATTTTGTTTTAAGTCAACCTCCGCAGCAATATTTCCTGCACTCAAAATTCTGTCGGTATCATTTTTTCGTGAAAAATGATCTAGATCTCTTGTATGTTGACAATTTTCATGAAAACGATCTCGGCAAAATGAACATTTTTTTCGCTCAGATTGCCAATTTGAATCCTTTTTTTGGCGTTGCTTGCGATTCAGAAGAATATGATCATAGAAATAGAGTGGTAAAAATTATTGGAGAGAATAAGATTGAATCTTGGGTCGGTAGAAATCCATTGAATAAGTTGCCGGGACTATACTGGAAAATCATGATTTCCAAACAAATGATCGAAAGTGCTGATCTTGATATGCCAGCTTTGGAGGAACGATCTCAGGAAGTTCATTTGTTCGGCAACTCAATGAGTTTACTGACTTTCTTCAGCCATCCTCAAGAATGGAAGGCTCATGTAAAAACTTTAGACTCAGCGTGTTTGTCAATTAAAAATGTTTTCTCTCGGCAGGAAGTCCTTGCTGAAACCAATGAAATTGATAATGTAATAAAATACATAACTAAGATGGCTAAATGGAAGTCGTAAAGGATTGAATTTATAGTAAAAGTTTAAAGGATATTTAGAATCATAGAGTAAGTAGAGTGGGAACTGCCCACAATTGATTTCGAAGAAACTGCTGACAAAACCCACTGGGCATTAACCGACCATCAGGGCTCGGTGCGGGATGTGATTGATAACAGCGGTACGGTGCTGACTCACATCGTTTATGACAGCTTTGGGCAGCAAGCGTAGATACTGTTCTGCCCTCAGCGTGTCAAATCGCAGGAAGAAGTCTATCCGGGTCAAAAGGTTGCTTTGACTTAAGCACACCATAAATGACTCAAATCAGCTTGTGCATCAAGGCACCAACCACTTGCATCTTGGATTTGCCTGCGGCTAACAGACGCTCACGGAACGCCTGAGCCTGAGGGCAACGCTGCAACAAATTCAACGCCGGAAAGTAAAGTGCCTTTCTCAATCGACGATTGCCAATCTTGCACAAACGAGTTTTGCCATGAACCGAAGAACCCGATTCGCGCTCTTGAGGGGTTACCCCTGCAAAAGCGGCTACTTACTATGAACGCTACCCCGTTGCAAACTCCGTAAGTTTGCGAGCATTCGGGTCGTGAAAGCCAATCACAATCGATTGCTTGGGTACCCCTAACGCCACCAATTCATTGGCAACACCCGTTTCAGTGCCATCATGTTGAATCCAGATCTTGCCATTCTTAATGTCAACATGAATTAAACAGCTAAAAATTCGTCGATCGCCCTCCCAACCCACCGTTGCCAACTGGTAATGATCATTCTGGGTGTCTAAGACCACAAACTGTTCCACCTCTCCATAAGAAGGCTTCAGATCATTATGAGAGGCCAAAATCTCTTGCACAAATTGGCGATATTGGTTTAACTGCTCCATTGTGAAATCACCCCTTTCTTCGGATCGAAAACCAGCACCTTGACTCCATATTCAGCAAGACTAAGCTGGGCCAACTCCTCAGAGAAAAAGTTGCGATAGATCTTCAAAGGCACGCCTAAAAAAAGGACTCGATCAGGTTCTTTAACCTTCAGCGCAACCCGATAATTGAGAAACTGACCTAAAGCACTATGAAATTCGGATACCAGGGAGGTAGCGAGAAAGCTTTAGACCTCAACTGCAATTTTAACCTCCTCCTTTTGAGCCAAGTGAGTAGCGATTATCTTTCGTGTCAAGTCCACCCTGCTATTGCATCCGAGGCATAGATTAGGACAGAGTCCTGAAGGCATCATCCACAGCCTCCCAGAAGTCACTGAATTGGCTGATGGTCTGCCGCAAATGATTTTTCAACCGTGCCCAGAACTTCTCAATCTTGTTGAAATCTGGC
>JBHJIP010000138.1:0-40966 GCA_050043365.1 Leptolyngbyaceae cyanobacterium | reverse complement strand
TGATACGGCTCGACCGGAGACTTACACTGTTCCCCTACACGAGTCTCTTCCGATCTGTAAGGCTTGCTGACTATGGCTGCTTGGTGGCAGTGTTGGGCGGCCTCGTCGGGTTTGTCTTCAGTATCTATGGTTTGTTGCTGGCCTATGGGGTGGCGTTTCTGACGATTCCTGCGGTCCGTTACTTCTGGGTGCAGCGCCAGAATAGTAAAATCACCGGTCAAAACGAGCTTAGACAAGCGCGCGCTACAACCCTCAATCGTCTGGAAGGGGCCGTGACCGAAAAAATCGAGTACGCCCAGCAGTTCGTGTCAGAAACGGTGGTGACGAAAGACGATTTGGCCTACACCACTGAGAAAGATTTGACTGACCAAGACATTGAGCAATCTGAGAAACTGGATGCCGAATGGCGCGATCGCCTGAATGCATCAGAGCCCTAAGATAATTTAAAGAACGCTATCAGTTGACGGTTAACCGATCCGTTCAATTTCAATCCTCTGGCATCATGAAAGTCATGAGGGTTGAGATTGATGTCCGGCCGAAAATAAGCCTGATTGAACCCCATTTTTGATCGATTCAACGTCAAGTTAAATCTTCGTGTCTCGCTTGGCTATGAATCGTGTTTAGGACATCTGTCTTAACGGTTAACTGTATCGATCAAGGAGATTATTTCTCCAGATGTTTGAGATCCTTTAGAGACAACTCAGATCAACTGAATTCGTCTTGGCGGCAAGGCTTAATACATCTTCATTCAAGATTAGGTCTAACAGGCAAAAAGACACCTGGAAAATCTCCTCCAACAGCGGTATTTAACCATCCACCCTCTCTGTAATTGAGTGACGGAGGTTAATTTATGAAACGCTTAATGATGACGGCACTGGCCTTAGCCATGCCCCTAGCCGTAGCTTTACCAGCTTCAGCTGAAAATCCTTTAGATGTACAGCGCCTGAATATTACCGGCCATTGTTTTGGCTGTGATTTAACCGGTGCTGACCTAAGTCAAAATCATTTGATTGGGGCCGATTTACGTCAGGCTGACTTGACCGGTGCAAATCTGACTGAAGCGAATCTCGAAGGGGCCGATTTAGAAGGGGCAAATCTGACTGGAGCGGATCTGACCCAGGCCTTTTTGACCCATGCGAATCTGACGAATGCAACCCTTGATGAGGCCAATCTAACCGAGGCCAAGCTCTACTTTGTCGAAATCGCAGGGGCCTCTTTAGATGGGGTGATTTTGACCCGAGCCGAAATTGTGGAGACTCCGATCAGTGTTGGGGGGGATTAGCCAGAAAAGCCTCAACCTGGGATCGCGTTGGCAAAGCCGGTTGAGCACCGGGTTGAGTCACGGTTAATGCCGCAGTGGCGCTGGCCCAAGAGATCGCCGCCCGCCGGGGCTTCCCTTCTGCCAAAGCCACCGCCAGCCCCCCATTAAAGGCATCCCCCGCCGCCACTGTATCCACCACCTCGATGGCGAAAGCGGGCTGCTCAAAGACCTCTGTAGCGGTGGCGCAGACGACCCCTTGTCCGCCCAGGGTAATGATCACGGTGCCGACCCCTCGCTGCTGCAAAACCTGGGCCGCCTGTCGAGCCTGGGCGATCGTTTCAATCGTCGAACCTAATAACTGACTGGCCTCAATCTGGTTAGGGGTCAAAATATCGGTGTGCTGATAGAGGGCCGCGGGAAACTCAGCGGGGGCCGGAGCCGGATCCACAATTACGGTCACCCCAGCATCATGGGCTAGCTGAGCTGCAGCCGTTACCGTAGCCAAGGGAATTTCAAACTGCATCAATAGGGCACTCGCCTCGGCCAAGTAAGGCTTCAGATGCGCAATATCGGTATGATCAACCCGCCCATTGGCCCCTGGCACCACCACAATTTGATTACTGCCATTGGCGGCAACTGTAAGGCTAGCAACCCCCGTAAGGGCCGCATTGTCCACAATGCTGCCGTCAGCCCCTACTATGGCAACCGCTAAGCCATGGCGTAGGCGATGGCCAAAGTCATCGGCCCCCACCCGACCGATTAGATGAGTGGTTGCCCCTAATCGAGCCGCCGCCACGGCTTGATTGGCCCCCTTGCCCCCCGGCACTGTTTCAAATGTTGTGCCTAAAAGGGTTTCCCCTGGTTGTGGGAGTCGGGGCGATCGCACCACCAAATCCATATTCAGGCTACCGAACACCACAATGGTCATGGGTCAGTCAGAGATTCGGTGTCATCATCTTCTAAGCCAGGAGTGGGGGGGCGATCGCTGCTCCATCCCCACCAGGCTGTGCCACATTCGCCGCAGTGATAAAACTCTTGCCACTTGCGTCGCTGTTCCGGGGTATAGACCGGTGCCCTCCGGTTAATCCACACGGCTTTGGCCTGGGATGCTGTCGCGCCACAGCTAGGGCACACAAATCCATAGGCATGGCGAGCCGTTTCAGCCCACGATGGCGGTACTGGTGAGAAAGCGTCCATAAAATACAACCGAACCGGCTATCTCTATTATCAATGGGCCAATCGGGCAAACTCTCTATTCAAGATGAAAAACTTACAGTTTCTGAGGTGGAGCCTGCATTGGATACATAGCTGGGGCCAGAAAGCCTGCGACATGGGCATATCATCTATCGCCAGTGAAAACCTTGCTGGACAAGCAGGGTCACGTCCGCGCTTGTAATACCGTTAGGGGCTGTAACTGTTACACAGTAGGCACTCTGATTCTAATTGGCAATAAGCAAGTGGGCCTGAAGCACTATAATTGCGGCAATCAACAGTTTGAGAGCCTCGTCTTGACTAGGGGCTGTTATTAATTAAAACTAGGATCCTTGTGTTGCAATGGTTTCAGCTCTCATCAATATTATAGAAATGGGCGCGGTCAACTTGCCCAGCAAGGCTCTCACCCGTAGTTGATGACGCGCCCTAGATTTTCCTTCAGCCACGGCTTCATTTATGGATAACAATGCACCATTAGCCCATCCGCAAGTGCTTTTGATTATGGCTAGCGATGATCTCTCTGGGCGTATGGGTCGAGACCTGGTTGAGGCGGGCTACGAAGTTGTGACGGTCAAAGAGAGTGAAACGGGTGTGGCTCAGGCGCATCGCCTCAAGCCTGCGCTCATTGTCGTAGATCGGTTGCTGGGCAGTGACTCGGGCCTTGCCGTCTGTCAGCAACTGCGATCGGTCGGTATTTTTAACCCGATTTTGCTCTGTATGGCCCGAGACACTCTCGACGATCGTATTGCCTGCTTAGAGTCTGGGGCAGACGACTACTGCCTCAAACCCTACCGAGCCGAGTCTTTTTTAAATATTGTGCAAACCTACCTCAAGCCTGGGGATGTGGTGGCTGAGCAACTGCGGTTTGGCGAATTGACCTTAGACTTGGGCAACCGCACCGCGATTCGCAACCATCGCATTATTGACCTCACCATGAAAGAGTTTGAGCTTTTGCGATATTTGATGGAACATCCCCGAGAGGTGCTCACCCGAGAACAGATTTTAGAAAACGTTTGGGGCTATGACTTTATGGGAGAATCCAACGTCATTGAAGTGTATGTGCGTTACCTACGTCTCAAGATCGATAGCGATCACGATAAGCGGTTGATTCAAACCGTTCGCGGTGTAGGTTACGTCCTGCGAGAAAGTTAGCGGAACAAGAAGCAATGGTGCAGCGACGACTCAATCTAAATCAAGCTCTGGGGCGGTTCTCCCGCCAAGTCGCTATCTGGGCCTTAGGCATTTTAGGGCTGGTCAGTATTAGTTGTGCCGCCCCCGTGACGCCCGAACCCATCGAAACCTCCACTTCACCTGAGATTCCTCCTGAACTTCTGGAAACCAGAGAGCCAGAAGCATCAGCAACCCCAGGACAGATTTTGCCTGTGTCTGCAGAGGTTGAGCTAGAAGATGGCTATGTGATCAGTCTAGAAGTTGCCGAAACTCCCCAACAGCAAGCCTTAGGACTAATGCACCGGACTTCATTGCCGGATGATCGGGGCATGCTGTTCCCCTTTGATCCACCTCGACCCGTCAGCTTTTGGATGCGTAACGTCGAGATCAACCTAGATATGATTTTTATTCGAGATGGGGTGGTGGTGGATATTGCCGCTAATGTTCCCCCTTGTACCACAAGTCCCTGTCCCACCTATGGTCCAGCAGGTGTGGCAGTCGATGCGGTGATTGAGCTGCGAGGAGAGCGGGCAGCAGAATTAGATATTACTGTCGGAAGTCAGTTAGATATTCGCCCCCTCGTTTCAGAAAACCCTGAAGCAATACCGGACGAATCCTCCCAAGCTGAATAGACCCATTAGAGGCTGTTTGGAAATTTATTTGGATTACGTTTGGCAACATGGATTATCCGGAATAGGCAACTTTCAGCCAGTCTGCGGGCGGACTTCAATATCATTCAAGATCTGGATTACCCCCTTTTCAAACAGCCTCTTAGGTAATTCAGATGAGTTTTTAGGTAGAGTATTCCAACCTAAAAGCTATCCTGTACGACTGGCCCACTCTGCGAGAAGCGCACAGCGCTACGCCCATTTCTGGGAGAGGGGGACCGTTGGCGGAGCCTGCCCATAGGCGCAGCCGCTCCAAAGGAGCTAGGGCTTGGGGGTGTAGACGCGACAGCGGCTTCTCTTGGAGTGGGCGACTAAGCAGGACAATTTTTAAAATGCTCCACTCTCAGCGAGACAAACTAGAGGGTTCTGCTTGTAACGTCTCGATCAGCTGAGATAACTCTTCCTCACTGACGGTATAGATCTCGTTGCAGAAATGACAGGTGGCTTCTGCGCCATGGTCTTCTTCAATCATTTCGCGTAACTCCTCGGTGCCCAGCATTTTCAGGGCTCCCAACATGCGGCTACGGGAACAGGGGCACCGAAACTGCACCGGTTGCTCCCCTGACAACAGAGAAAGTCCTAAATCGCCAACCAAGGCTTCAATGATGTCTGGCAAGGTTTTTTGAGCCCGTAACTGGGCGGAGAAATCGGCCAGATGGGCCATCCGGGACTCCAGCAGGGTAATCAAAGACTCATCTCGGGCGGCCTTAGGCATCACCTGCAGCAACAGCCCTCCCGAAGCTTCGACGCCCTCAACCCCCATCAGGACCCCAAGCACCAGGGCAGAGGGCGTTTGTTCTGAGGTCGCCAAATAATAGGTGACATCTTCGCCAATTTCACCTGAGACCAGCTCTACAGTGCTGGAGTGGGGCTGGCCATAGCCAACATCGCGCACTACCGTTAAACGCCCCGTTCGGCCCAGAGCTCCGCCGACATCTAATCCACCTGCGTCATTGGGGGCAATTTCGACGGTGGGATGGTCGACATAGCCCCGCACCGTGCCGTCTAAACCGGCATCCACTAAGAGCCCGCCTAACGGCCCTTCTGCTTGAATGCGCAGGTTCACCCGAGATTGAGGCCGCTTCATGCTGGAGACCAGCAGCAACCCAGCGGACATAGCTCGCCCCAGAGCCACTGTCGCCACGTAAGAGAGGCCGTGGCGTTGGCGGGCAATTTGGGCCAATTCAGTGGTGACAACCCCAACAATTCGAATGCCCCCGTCGGCTGCTGTTGCTCGAATCAATTGGTCTGCCATAAATCTGCCCCTACGTAAACCGCCCCATCCAAACCTGCCTCATGTTAAAGGCCCAAGGTTTTAAGTTGATGGGGCTTATTTCATAACGTTTGTCATTGTAATGAGATTTGAGGGCATTCCGAAGGGCAACAGATTTCGGTTGCCTGGGGATAACCGGCATACTTGAAGGGCACCTAACAAATTTAGTGATCGCGACCCATGTTTGGGACTTTTCAAGATAGCGCCATTCGGATCGAGGTGGCGGTCGCCGCCGCAGACATTCAACGCAGCTTGGTTCGCCCCGAGTGCTTTCGCCAGTGGCTCTGGCCTCAAACCTTCTCTGAAGGAGTCCCCGAAGTATTGGAGCAAGGCGTATCCTTTACCAGTCACTTGGGGACAATGACGCTGTATCACCAGGTCAATCAGATCTCGGACCACCGTTGCCGCCTGTTGGTTGCAGGGGCAGTGGATGGGTTTCATGAATGGCAGTGGGGGGATGGTTGGGTACAGTCCCGACTGGAAGGGGTATCGCTGCTACCCCTGAATTTGGCGCATACAGCTCAGCTCTGGCGTTTGCAACAGTTTTTGCAGCAGTTGCCAGCTAATAGCGATGCGGGTTCCCTCTAGTTCCCATCAGATAGGGATCCAGCATTATCGGGCGTAACCCTTTGTAGTCAAGGATATCCCCGGATCTCCTTGGCTAAAAAAGCACGTTAAGCTAGAGGTACAAATTCCCAGCCTCGATCTAATTTGGATTTACCAAAGGTGCCGTCAGCTAAGTTCTTAAGGGGTATTGGGTGTTTTTCCGATTTCACTGAGTAGGTTTTCTGCCAGATGCTGCGCATTATTCATCAGCTAACCGAAGCTCAAGCAGAGCTGCAACGCATTTGTGCTCGCACCCATAACGACCAGGTTTTCCATAAAGAGGCCACGGTTCGAGAGGTGCTGCAGACCGTGCGTCGCAAGGGAGATGATGCGCTCTTGCAGTACACGGCGGATTTTGACCAGCAGGTGCTGACCGCGGCTGAGCTGAAAGTCACCGGTGCCGAGTTGGATGCGGCTTACCAGCAGGTCTCGAAGGAGCTAATTGATGCGATTCGCTTAGCCCATCAAAATATTGAAGCTTTTCATCGCCAGCGCACTCCGAAGAGCTGGGTGTCGTTTGAGGGGGATGTGGTGCTGGGCAAGCGCTACACGGCTGTGGATCGAGCCGGTCTCTATATCCCTGGGGGACGAGCGGCCTATCCCAGTACGGTGTTGATGAATGCGATTCCGGCCAAGGTGGCTGGGGTGCCGCGCATTGTGATGGTGACCCCGCCGGGTCCAGACAAAACTCTGAACCCAGCGGTACTGGTGGCCGCCCAAGAGGCGGGCGTAACGGAGATTTATCGGGTGGGCGGGGCGCAGGCGATCGCCGCCCTGGCCTACGGCACTGAAACAATTCCGTCCGTGGATGTGATCACCGGACCGGGCAATATTTATGTGACCCTGGCCAAAAAACAAGTCTTTGGCACCGTGGGCATTGACTCCCTGGCGGGCCCTTCAGAGGTGCTGGTGATTGCCGATCGCAGCGCCAATCCGATTCACGTGGCGGCAGACCTGTTAGCCCAAGCAGAACATGATCCCCTGGCTGCGGCCATCCTAATTACAACGGACAGTCACCTGGCGCAGCAGGTGGCTGATGAGGTAGTGCGGCAGCTTCAGGATCACCCCCGACAAACCCTGACTGAGAAATCCATTGCCCACTATGGGGCAGCAATTGTGGTGGACACCTTAGAAACGGCGGTGAAGCTCTCCAACGAATTTGCCCCAGAGCACCTAGAACTGGAGGTGGATGATCCCTGGGCAATCCTGGAGGGCATTCGCCATGCCGGGGCGATTTTCTTGGGCCATTCCACCCCGGAAGCGGTGGGTGATTATCTGGCGGGTCCCAATCACACCCTCCCGACTTCAGGGGCTGCGCGTTATGCTTCGGCCCTGAGCACCGAGACCTTTATGAAGCATTCCAGCTTGATTCAGTATTCGTCAATCGCCCTTCACAACGTGGCTGGGGCCATTGATGTGCTGACCCAGGCAGAGGGCTTACCGTCCCATGGGGCCTCGGTGAAGCTCAGAACCCAATCGGTGATTCGATCTAAGCCATTGCCGAATAATCCTTCCGAGCCTTAAGGCTGAAGTCCTAGTGCCTGGTAGGGGCGCACAGCTATGCGCCCCTACGCAATCCCCTCGCCAAGGGAGACGACTGAGGAGATGGGCAGGTGCTAAAACTGGCCCTGCAGAGCTTCGACACAGCGATCGCAAAGGGTGGGATCCTCTGCTGATTTGCCCACACGGGTGGAGTAGTTCCAACAGCGATTGCACTTGTGACCGTCGGCCTTGACCACCCCAATCCCGAGCCAATTAGCCTCACTGTTGTAGGGCAACCCTTGCAAGGCATCGGGGCTGTCCAATACCTCAACTTGGGAAACCAACATTAGGTAGCGCAGTTCATCCACATGGGCATTGCCTGGGGCAACAGCATCGGCTGGGTTCATGGTCGTTAAAGCCTGTCGCAGATCTAAATCCGCCGCATGGAGCAGCACTTTTGCCTCTAAGGACGAGCCCAGTTCTTTAGCCGTGCGGGCCTGCTCCAGCACCTTATTCGCCTCTTGGCGAATCGTGCGGAGCTGCTGCCAGCGCGCTGATAGTTGGGGCTGTTGCCACTGAGCCTCTAGGTTGAACCAACCGGCCTCAAACACCGAGGTTTGGTTTACCGAATAGGGAAGGTTTTGCCAGATGTCTTCGGCCATGTGACAAAGCACTGGGGCGATCGCCTTGGCCAGGTTCTCGATTGCGATCGCCAGCACCGTCTGGCAACTGCGGCGACGGGGGGAATCGGCGGCGCTGATATAAAGGCGATCCTTGGCGATATCTAAGTAAAAGTTAGACAGGTCCACCACGCAGAAATTTTGCACAGTTTGGAAGAACCGGAAGAACTGGTAGCTATCAAAGGCATCCTGCACTTCGGTAAACACTTCAGTGATGCGGTGCAGCATGTAGCGATCCAGCTCGGGGAGTTGGTCGTAGGGCACGGCATCTTTTGCTGGGTCGTAGTCGTGGATGTTCCCCAGCAAAAAGCGGGCGGTGTTGCGAATCTTGCGATACACATCCGCCATCTGCTTGAGGATGTTTTTCCCCAGGGGCACATCGGAGGAATAGTCCACCGAAGACACCCAAAGGCGCAGCACATCGGCCCCGTAAGGGGGCTCTTGCTTGTGGTTTTTGCCCCCGTCGATCACGACTTTGGGATCCACCACATTGCCGATCGACTTGCTCATCTTGCGGCCTTGCTCATCCAAGGTGAAGCCGTGGGTGAGCACCTGTTTGTAGGGGGCGCAGCCATTCACCGCCACGCTGGTGAGCAGGCTGGACTGGAACCAACCCCGATGCTGGTCGGATCCCTCTAAGTAAAGGTCAACGGGATAATTCAAGCCAGCACGCTGCTTCGCCACCGCCGCCCAAGAGGAGCCCGAATCAAACCACACGTCCATGGTGTCGGTGCCTTTGCGATAGGTGCGACCATCGCTGCAGTAGGGTTCGGGCAGCAGTTCAGTTTCGTCCAGCTCCCACCAGGCATCGGAGCCCTTCTCGGCAAACAGGGCCTGAATGTGGGCCAGGGTGTCGGCGTTGATCAACGGCTCGCCGGTCTCATTGTCATAAAAAACCGGGATGGGCATGCCCCAGGTGCGCTGGCGGGAGATGCACCAATCATTGCGATCGCCCACCATCGGCGTGATCCGATTTTCCCCTTGAGCAGGCACCCACTTCACCTCGCGGATGGCGCTCAGGGCTTCATCCCGAAATCCTTCCACGGAGGCAAACCACTGCTCGGTGGCTCGAAAGATCGTCGGCTTTTTAGTGCGCCAGTCGTAGGGATATTTATGCACGTAGGGCTCATGCTTGAGCAGAGCACCGGCCTTTTCCAACGCCTCAATCACGGCAGGGTTGGCATCCTTGAGCACGTTTAGCCCCGTAAAGGGACCGGCCTCCTCGGTCATGGTGCCGCGCTCATCCACTGGACAGAGCACGTCTAACCCGTAGCGCTGCCCCACCTGAAAGTCTTCTTGACCATGGCCGGGAGCAGTGTGGACCAGGCCCGTCCCAGACTCAGTGGTGATGTAGTCGCCACCGATGATGATAGGACTGGTGTCGCCCCGCTTGTCGGTGGGGAGTTGGTCTTGCAGAGGGTGGCGATAGGTGCAGCCATCGAGATCTTCCCCTTTGATTTCTGCTTTGACGGTGAGTTCGGTGCCGAAAACTTGGCTGAGGCGATCGTACAAATCCTTCGCAATCAATAGGTACTGGAACGGTTCGCCACTGGCTACTTCCACCACGGCATAGGTGAGTTCGCCATTCACCGCCACCGCCAAGTTGGCAGGAATCGTCCAGGGAGTGGTGGTCCAGATGGCGACCCCCAGCTTGTCGAGATAGGGGGATAGCGTTGCCTGGGCAGCTGCGGACGCGCTCACCATGGGGAAGGCGGCGTAGATGCTGGGGGAGGTGTGGCCTTCGGGATATTCAAGCTCGGCTTCGGCCAGGGCAGTCTGAGAGGTGGGGCTCCAGTGAACGGACTTGAGGCCCCGGTAGATGTAGCCCTTCAGGTACATTTCCCCAAAGACGGCGATTTGAGCGGCTTCGTATTCTGGCTGCAGGGTCATGTAGGGGGCATCCCAGTCACCCCAGACGCCGTAGCGCTTAAAGCCCTCGCGCTGGCGATCTACGGTTTTGAGGGCAAACGCCTTGGCCTTTTTCCGCAGTTTGATCGGGGTGAGCTGAGCGCGGGTGTCGCGGTCCATGGCCTGCAAGACCTTCAGCTCAATCGGCAAGCCATGGCAATCCCAGCCAGGGATGTACCGGACCTTACGGCCCCGCAGGATCTGGTACTTGTTGATGATGTCTTTGAGAATTTTGTTGAGGGCGTGGCCAATGTGCAGGTCGCCGTTGGCATAGGGAGGCCCGTCATGGAGCACAAAGGGCTCGCCCGGATTGGTTTCGGCCAGATGCTCGTAGATGTTGTGCTCAGCCCAAAACTGCTGAATCTCTGGTTCCCGCCGGGTGGCATTGGCCCGCATCTCGAAGGTGGTTTTGGGCAGGAGGACGGTGTCTTTGTAGCTTTTAGGGTCTGTCACAGCCGGAGGGGGATACTTTTTTTGCTCAGAACCCATTATCAGCTACAGCTTCTATGGGCTCAAGCAAAATCCTAGACGATCCCTCAATCACTCAGAGCAACTTTTCTTGGTTTGTTAAGGCAGGCAGGTTCGTTAAGGTTAGGGGACCGGTTTTAGATCGAGAGTTGCGCTGCCCTATGAAATGGCGAGAGGTTTCAGGTAATTGGCTGCTTATCCCCCCCCGACCGATTGCAATCGTACATTTTTTAGGGGGGGCGTTTGTGGCCTCGGCCCCTCACCTCACCTACCGGCAACTGCTCGAAACCGTCGCCAAGCAAGGGTATTTGATCGTCGCCACGCCGTTTATCAATACCTTTGACCACCGGGCGATCGCCCAAGAGGTCCACATTACCTTTGGTCAAGCCATGCATTACCTGCAAAACCGAGTGCTGCAGGGCCGGGACCTACCGATTTATGGCATCGGTCACAGCATGGGCTGCAAGGTGCATTTGCTGCTGAACAGCCTCTATGACGGGCAACGGGCAGGCAACCTGCTGATGGCGTTTAATAATTACTCGGCCAAACGCTCCATCCCGCTGCTGGATCAGGTGATGGCCATGTCCCCCAGTCTCAGGGTAGAGTTCACCCCCTCCCCCGCTGCGACCCTGGGGATTATTCGCGATCGCTACGAGGTGGGCCGCAACCTGCTGGTGAAGTTTCGCCGGGACGACATTGACCAAACCCGCGCCCTGTCAGAGGTGCTGGTACGCAAATTTCCAGACTTTACTGAAGTGCAAATCATGCCGGGGACCCACACCACCCCCCTGGTGCAAGACCCGCCCTGGCGACCGGGCAGTAGCTTTAGCGCGTTGGATGCGGTGGGGCAGTTTGTGAAACAAGAGCTGACCCGCGATCTGCAGCAGCTTCAAGATTTGGTATTGCAATGGCTGGATCCGCGATCGGATCGGCAGTGGCGTTAGCAACGATACCCGTAGGGACTGGTCTTGTGCCTGCCTTCCGAGATCTCCCACATAGCCACCGGTTCAACCGGTTGGATAGAGTCCGACCGGCAGGCGATCCGATCGGTGATGAGGGCACCCACAAGAGGTGCCCAAACGGCCGGTGTTGTTTCAGCGGTATATCCTTATTTTCAGAATTCGCCTTAGCTCAGTCATCTTCGCTCCATTGCCCAGCGCATGTCCGAGTCCTTATCTCCCCTCCAGCGGCTGAAATTGATAGATCTGGTCAATGCGCTGATGCAGCCAGATTTTGAAAAATTGGTATTTGCAATTGCCGCGCCTGCCTACCTGATTCCCTCCAACTTCAGCGCCCAAGGCAATCGCTCCAGCGCCCTCTTGCAATGGGTGGAAAGCCCAACCGGATGTGGCTTAGCCGTTTTTCTGGAAACGCTGGAAGCTATTGTGCCTGAGGCACTTGAAAAATTACACCTCTCGCCACCAAAAACACCTGTTCAAACTTCTACTCCTTCGTCGGCACCTATATCAGAACCACCAGCCCCACCAGCAAGCAATGTAGATTTCAACCTCGATTTGGGGAGCGGCATTACCTTGGAAATGGTCTACATTCCTGGCGGACGTTTTTGGATGGGGGCTCCCGATGATGAATTAGAGCGGGATGAAGATGAAAGTCCTCAGCATAAGGTCACTGTTCCACCGTTTTGTATGGGTAAGTACCCGGTAACCCAACGGCAATGGCGAGCCGTGTCACTTTTGGATGACGTAGAGCGACATTTGTCGCCTAATCCGGCCAATTTCAAGGGAGACGATCTGCCGGTGGAACAGGTGAGCTGGTATGAAGCCTTAGAATTTTGCAATCGCTTGTCCTCTCACCATGGCCACCCTATGCGGTTACCCACCGAAGCTGAGTGGGAATATGCCTGCCGTGCCGGAACTGATACTCCGTTTCACTTTGGCAACACCATTAGCCCCGACCAGGTCAACTACGACGCCAACTACATCTACGGCAACGGTAACAAGGGAACGTACCGCGAGAAGACAACCTCGGTCGGCAACTTCTCGGCCAACGGTTTTGGCCTCTATGACATGCATGGCAATGTCTGGGAATGGTGCCAGGATGTGTGGCATCCCAACTATAAAGGAGCGCCCAGCGATGGCAGTGCCTGGGTAACAGGTGGCACTCAGGCATGGCGCATTCTACGTAGCGGTTCCTGGTTCGACCATCCGAGGGATTGCCGCTCTGCGTCTCGCAGCAACGGCGATGCCGAGGAGCACGACGACTTTATTGGTTTTCGTGTGTGTTGTACCGCTCCGCGGAAGCAAGCTACTGCCCCTAGGGCTTAGCCTTTTTGTTCTCTTGCCCGCGCGCGTCACGTTCCTCAGCGTAATTTGCCTTACGCGTGCAGCGCGTCAAAAATTGTTGACGATTCCGGGCATGCCCCAGATCCCTGGTTTCTACCGGATCATCCACATCGTTACTGGTCAACTTCAAGAAACCAGGGATCTTATCGGCTAAGCAGCACCACCCTCGCCCCTCCGCTCCCCAGCCCCCTGACTCCCTCCACCTTGACTTAGGCTCTAAAATTGTCCCGAGGCTTGGGAATTGCCATGGGTGTGATCAATCCCTATCGACTAAAGGTTTCGCAGCTTAGGGCGCTGGTGGCGATCGCCGATGCGGGCACCTTTAGTCAGGCGGCCCTGGAACTCGATATGTCTCAGTCCTCCATTAGCCACGCGATCGCCACCCTCGAAGACCAGCTCGGCGTTGTGCTGCTCAACCGAGGCAACCAAGGAGCCACCCTCACCCCCCTTGGTGAAGACATCACCGCCGAAGCCCGCCAAGTCTTGCATAACCTGGAGGCCATCACCCAAAAAGCCGAAGCGGCCAGGGGCGGCACCGAAGGTCAGGTGCGGGTGGCCAGCTTCCGCAGCGTTGCCACCCATGTCTTGCCCGAAGTCATTCAGCAATTACAGAGCACCCACCCCGGCCTGCAGGTGGTCCTGCAGGAGCACCCTCACTTCACCGCAGTCAATGAAGCGGTGCGCCAAGGCCACGCCGATGTGGGCTTTACCTATCTGCCCGCCGATAAAGACTTTGAAAGCTGGGAGCTACTGCGCGATCGCTACTTGGTGTTGATGCCACCCCAAGCTGAACCCGTTCAACCCATGACCTGGCAAGATCTAGAGCAACACCAGCTGATCTTGCCCCCCGTTGTTGATGGCTGTCGGATGCTGCTCGATCGCTACTTTAAAGAGGCCGATCACACCCTCAATCCCGCCTACGAAGTCAAAGAAGACTCCACTGCGCTGAGGATGGTGCAGCAGGGCTTGGGCGTGACGATTATGGCCAAAATGGCCGCAGAGCCCATCCTTGAAGGAATTCAAGTGGCAGATTTAGCGGTGCCCCTAGAGCGGGTTATTGGCGTCATTCAACGAACTGATGCCCTGCTGCCGCCCCCGGTTTACGCCTTTATGGATGCCCTCAAAAAGGTCTGGCAGCAATCGGGCATGACCCTATCTCCTGTGGCCGCGCAGTCGTGAGGATGTGCCCTAATTCCTAGCGCTTTTTCACTATTCAGATTGGGCAGGGGACACGGGAGGAATTTTGAGTGGGCTAGCCAATGCAGCCAGTTCTAAAGCGATTGCTTTTTGTGCTTGTTTCTCGGAGGGCCAGCCTTCCACATCAGCGTGGTTGGGATTGTTAGGAAATGGTTTGGCGGTAACGCGTAAGGAATCAACGGCACAGTCTCTTGCTCGAATGTCGGCTCGACCATAAAGTGTTCGCTGCTGCTGAGAGGCTACGTCTTGGCCAATAGCCCATATTTCCCCTTTGGTAGCGTCACGATGCCGAGTAACGGATAGCTCTTGATATGGATGAGGAATGAAAAGATTGGACTTGACAGTAAAGTCACTCTTGCGGAAATGACTGCTCTGCATCACATAACGGGCAAGCCATTCAGCCTCCTCGATAGGGGGTACATTGTTGGGGTCAATCATGCCATCTGGACGCGCTGAATCAAATCAAGGATCGATCTTGGGACTTCGCCAAAAAAAGGCTCTGACCCTCGCACATCACTGCTCCCAAATAGGGCAGCGTAATATAAGACGCCTTCTGGACTGGCGCTCACAGATAGAATCCAGCGGGGGTGGCGATACCACTCTAAGGTTAGGTGTCCGTCTGGTTCTGCCCCTACAGATGGTAAGGGAGAGCCAAGGGGTAGAGCCTCTATGAAAAGCTTGGCATTGCGCATGGTTTTGATTTGAACAGGAAGCGCATCATAACCGTCCCAGTTAGGTCTACTGCACTCCTCCCAAACCTCGGCCAGTTCATTGAAGGCAGGCCTTTTGCCAAGGGCAACAGACTCACGAAAATGTTGCCCCATGTACTGATTGGTTTGGTCAAGGTACTGAGCGGTTTCTGTATAGCCTCTAGAGAGGAGAGCAGTGGTCATGGATTAGGCTCCAAATTGTTCTAGGGCGGTTTGGGTGATGCTACTAAAGAAAACCTTGTTTTTCAGCCAGCGCATTTCACGAAGCCTTTGGTTCAGGCTTTCTTGATTTAATTCAAGCAATTCCGTCGTGGTAAAAACATCAATATCGACAATCAGCGCTTTCTGATCAACAAGTGTCTGTTGTTGGGGTTGAATTGTTCTCACCCAATTGATGCGATAGGGATAATCAGGAACTGGGTAAGTGTCCTGGTAGAAAAAGGTCTCTGAACTAGGTGCTATTCCTGGTAAAGGGCATGGCTCTATATTGAGGTATGCGGAAGGCCTTTTGCCTGCCAAAGGAATCTGATTGATGTAGCGAACCCCTAAACGTTTGATGGTGGGTGGTTCTGCCAGCTCTAAAAACAGCTCCCAAAACCGAATCGCTTCATTCTTGAATGCTTCCCATTTTTCATAAGGCTTTAGGCGGCTGAAAATAACGCCACTTGGGGTGAACTGGGCCACATGAAGCCCTTGCTCATCCTGGAGACGAAAACCATTCCATTGAGTCCGATGGCTAACTTCGGACGTTCCATCAGAGGTGCCTGAAGCGGCAATTTGGATATCTTGTTGGGGTTGGCAAATGGGGTAGTCGGGTAACCGCTGAGTCAACTCATCTTGGAGGGCTTGGCGCTCTAATGGCTTGCTAGCCTTAGCTTGCCAGTGAATCACGGCCTCAATGCTGGGGGCAGCGTCCAGTGTGGGAAATTCTTCGCTGAAGTCGATGCTGAACTTGGGCAACGGACTCATAGGAGTTGGCTAAGGTTTTGGATATGGATTGTACCTGCGACCGTAATGGGTTAATAGGTCCAAATCACAGTTTGATATAGCCTAGGTCTTATCACGATTAATAACGACTTTACAGAACTACCGATTGATAGTGCCCATGCGTCAATTAATTTACCGTTCCTCTCTCACCTTAGCCCTGGGACTGGCGATCGCCGGTTGCGGAGGCTCTAGCAGCGACAGTGCTGGCGGTGACAACACCGTCACCATCCTGGGAGTGGTCGTAGGCGAGCAGCAAGAGAAACTCGAAGCCGCCCTCGCCCCCTTTGAAGCAGAAACCGGCATTGATGTGGTCTATGAGGGCACCGACGCCTTTGCCACACTGCTGCCGGTGCGGGTCGATTCTGGCAATGCCCCGGATATTGCCATGTTCCCCCAGCCCGGCCTGATGCGGGACTTTGCCGCCGAGGGACAGTTGATTGCCCTCGATGACATGCTGGATGGCGATGCCCTGACCAGCGCCTACGATCCCTACTGGTTAGAGCTGGCCACCGTAGACGACAGCCTCTATGGGGTCTGGTATCGGGCCTCGGTGAAAAGCCTGGTGTGGTATAGCCCCAGCGCCTTTGAAGCGGCGGGCTACGACATCCCCACCACGTGGGACGAGATGCTTGCCCTCAGCGACCAGATCGTCGCCGATGGCAATACCCCCTGGTGCCTGGGCATGGAAAGCGGTGACGCCACCGGCTGGGTGGGCACCGACTGGGTGGAAGACATCATGCTGCGCACCGCTGGCCCCGACACCTACGACCAGTGGGTTGCCAACGAGATTCCCTTCAATGACCCCAGCGTCAAAGCGGCCTTTGAGCAATTTGGAGCGATCGCCCTCAACCCCGACTATGTCTCCGGGGGCAGCGTCGCGGTGCTCAGCACCCCCTTCGGTGATGCGCCGAATCCTCTCTTTGACGAAGAACCGGGCTGCTACATGCACCGTCAGGCTAGCTTCATCACCAGTTTCTTCCCAGAAGGGGTCGAGCTGGGCAGCGATATCAGCCTCTTCCCGCTGCCCGGTATCAACGCCGACTACGGCACGCCCGTGCTGGTGGCGGGGGATGTGTTCGCCATGTTTAACGACACCCCCGAGGCCCGCGCCCTGATGGAATACCTCACCACCGTTGTACCCCATGAAATCTGGGCAGAGCTGGGCGGCTACATTTCCCCCCACAAATCGGTGGATCTGGCCGTCTATCCCGACGAGGTGGCCCAGCAGCAGGCCGAGCTATTGATTAATGCTGAGATCATTCGCTTTGACGCCTCAGACATGATGCCAGGGGCGGTGGGCACCGGCACCTTCTGGACCGGGATTACCGACTATGTGGGCGGCAGCGACGTGGAGTCGGTGCTAGAAGACATCCAGTCCAGCTGGCCGTAGTCTCTTTTTAGATTTAGGGATGGGGATTCCAAAACATTTCCCCCTCCCTAAACAGAGTCAAAAATACCGTTTGGATTTTGCAGATGCTGCGATGTCGATCACCTGTCCGATCTGCATATTTCACAACGTAGGTGAATTTGTATTTGTTAAAGTCAATCAAGACCGTTGAAATACTAATTTTTGTCGCGCTGCTGCCTCTCAAATATTCAGAAATTCGCTTCTTGTGTCTTTTTCTGCAGGTAGGCGATCGCGATCGCAATTGCGATAGAGATCGCCTACCTGCAGAAAAAGACAAATTAAACTCGCTCCATAAATTCGAGCTGTCCTATTGGCAAATCTTTTGCTTGATTAACCCTACGAATAAGCTTTTCTAGGCTATATGAATCAAGCAAGATCTTGTTCCTCTCGTTAGTATTCTTTGCCTCTTTTGATTGTTTGTATAGAGCAGATTTGGCATCATTCAAGAACGTGAGGGCCATGCTTTTTCTTCTGGCGACCAGCATCGCTGCAAGGAATCCATAACAAGCATTTAAGTCTGATGGATCGCGAAGCATTCTTCTTTGATAATCTGTTATAACTAAATCGACTTCACGATTGTTGGCGTACTCCAGCTTTCTAATTGCATCTGGAGTAAAGAATTCAAACCATTCTGGCGAGATAACGTCTTCTCTCAAGATGCGGTTGCGAGAGAAGTTAACTACCCTTAATTGATGACGCGCCCCAAAACCATGGTCTGTCTAAAGGGGCGATCGCACCAAAGATTCAATAAATTCCGGGGCGGGCTCGACCAGAGCCCAGGTGCCATCGGGTTGTTTACGCAGGGTTGAAAAGACCAGCACCTGCCCCCGCCCAATCGCATCCCCTTCCGACAGTGCCCCTAGGTTCGGTCGCCCCAGGCCACAGATACGAAATAAATAGGCTGGGACTTCTGCACTGGAAATATAGACGCAGCCTGAGTCTTGGGACTCAGCCGGAAAGACCTCGCCGTTAAAGGGCATGTAAACGCGATCGCCCGCCAGATCTAGAGCAACATCGCCCAGCCCCCCTCGGATGGGGTAACCGCCCAGGGTATCGCCATAGCTGAGCTGCCAGTCTTGATAAACCTGAATCGTCAGCGGCTCTACAGCGGGTTGCCGCCAGCCACAGCTTGCGATCAGGCTGACCCCCAAGCCCATTAGCCAAATCCGACCCGAGGCGAAACCTGCCTGCATTATCGCGACCGCCCCGCCGAAATGCCCACACAGAGCGCGGCCAGTAAAAAGGCACCGCTTCCCAAACCTGCCCCCACTGCTGGGGTAAGCGCCAAGGCACCCCCAAACAGCGCCCCAAATAGGCTGGAGGCCAGCGCCCCACCGCTGAAATAAATCCCTGTTCCTAGACCGGCCTTTTCGGTCGGAACCATAGATAGGGCAAAAGGAATCGTGCCGTTTGACACCAAGCTAAAGGAGCCCCCAAACAGAGCTGCTAACACCATACCCATCGCTGTACTGTGGATGGCAATCACGGCGGCGCAGACCAAAGCCATGCCCCCTAAACCCAGCATCATGGCGCGGCGATTGCCCAAGCGCACCGCCAACGCCCCGGAGGGAATGGCGGTAAGGGCCAGGGTGATAAAAATGGTGCCCATTACCGTGGCTGGGTTGGATTCCGGCACCTGGGCTTTCAGAACCATTGGAAAGGTGCCCATAATTAGGCGGAAGCCCAGGGTAACCCCCACCCCGGTCCCAAACACCCACAACAAGCGCCCCCAGGGTAAGACCCAAGCATTGCCCGTTGTTCCAGCGGACTCAACGCCGCTACTGGGACCCACTACGCCTAGGGTTAAGGCCGCCACGATTAAAACCCCAGAGCCAATCCCAAAGGCGGCCATGGGGCCGAGGCCCAAAATAAATTGGCTAGCCAGGGGACCCATGGCTCCGGCTAGACCGCCCACCAGGGTAAGAATGCCTGCCGCTAGGGGCAGCTGGGTCCTAAAGGCATAGCGCCCTAGCAGGGACATGGCCGGACTGCGAAAAACCGTCATCGCTAAGGCCCAAGCCACCAACATCAAGGGCAATACCCAGCGCGTCACCGATGCCCCGCCCCCTAATACCACGACGGGGATGGCCAAGAAGCAACCCGCAGAAGCCACAATTCCCAGGCTAATCAAAGGAAACCGGGTGCCCATTTGATGCTGCAGCCGATCCGAGAAGCTGCCCATTAAAGGCTCCATCACCATGGCCAGCAAATTCTCAATTACCAGCAGCCCTGTCGCTAGGGGCTTGGGAAAGCCAAAGCTTTCGAGCAGTTGCACCAAGTACAGGTTGTAAATCACCCAGGTGAGGGCGATCGCCCCTTGGACCAGGGCAAGGCCACAGACCTGAGCCCACAAGATAGATGTCCTTTGGGTGGCGGCATTAGAAGACATAAGGCGAAGACATAGCGCGTTAAAAGGCTTCGGGAGTGGGGGTATTGCGTTCTCAACCTATCAAACGCTTCTTCAAGGGTTGAGGTTTCCCACAGAAGTTAACGGATTTTAGCGGTTGATAGGTTGGCGTCTACTGCCCAACTTTAGGCCGCATAGTCAAACAGCGTATCGAGATAGATGCGGTTGACCCGGCGATCGCACCCGCCATTTTGCATCAAAAACAGGGACAGGGCTGCACAGAACGCCCGCTGTTGACTCCAGGCCGGGTGGGCCTCCAGATAGCCCTGCAACGACTCATGCAGTTCCTCCGGAATTTCCACCAGCAGACTAACCATAGGACTGCTCAATCAGGCCTCCATTAAAAACACCACAAGGCAGCTTTAACACCCAAAAACCGCACCTCCATGAAGCAGGTCAATCCCTTGCCTCTTAAGCGTTTCAGGGGAAGGAAATAACTCCGCCTCACAGGCGCAACGTTTCCCGGTCGCATCATTCTGCCTACCCCAACCCAGAACTGTCAATGTTGCCGAATGTTGCAAATCCGGTCTTAACATCGATCGCCCCACGAGAGAATCAGCCTTTCATCATGGAGATGTTTACATGACTTTACAATTCTCGCGGGGATCACGAGGCTTAAACCCGAGATCCATAATCCACAGGGGAACGGATTTAGGGGCAACGGGAGATTAACCTGTGGAAAACTGCCTCAGCATTGTGGACAACCTGTGGAAGGTTGGGGGAAAGTGCGGACCTATCACAAAGTTTTGTAAAAGATCGCGTCGGATCGAAGCTGATTTTCAAAAGCCTTTAAAACACGATGTTTCAAGCGCGAGACGAGATGCTGACCCGGATTTGTAACGCCGTTCTGGCTAGGTGCTGTCAGGGATGTTAATCCCTGTGAATAGTTGATTTGAACTATAGCTTTAGGTTCCGCCCCACCACCACCAACCGAGAGCCAGGCCAATGCCGATTAGCGCCACCCAAAGGAAGCCGTTGTCTTCCGTGTTCATCTGGCTGAGGTCTTCTGGTTTCGGTTCAGGCTTGGGCGCTACGGTTTGGGCGGGGGGCTTGTACTGGCTGAACTTGGTGTCGCCATCTTGTTCCAACCGACTCAGGTCGGGAATCTGGGTTTGCCATTCGGCCTTAAGCTGCAAACGAGGCGCATTGAGGATGTACAGCAGCCGCTTCCCTTGCTTGCGGACATCGAGGTCGGGATAGCGGGTCAGGGTTTCACAAAGGGCGATCGCCTCTTCCTGGCGATTGGCGGCTGCGTAGGCATTCACCAACCACAGGCGAATATCCCCCCCTAAAGGACTGTTGGCCGGTGCCAGGTTCGCGCCCTGCTCAAAACAGCCCACCGCCATTTTGTAATCGCCCCGTTCAAAAGCGGCCTGACCGGCTTGATGTTGGGAGATCGCTAATTCTTGCTTCTCGTCGCTCACGGACCTGCTCCTATTCAGGGTTCTCCTAATCCAATCCGATTTTTCACCCCCCTGTAGAGACAGCAAATTTGCTGTCTTTACAGGGGCCTAGCGCTGAAACCAAGCGGTGAGGGCCACCGCCAGACCATCCGCAGCGTCGTCAGGTTTAGGAATGGTTGGGAGGTTTAACTCCCGCGCCACTGCCTCCTGCACCATGGCTTTGTCGGCATTACCATAGCCGGTGAGGGCCTGCTTGATTTGGGCCGGGGTATATTCCACCAGGGGCAGTTGGTGCTGGGCTAGCACCAGCATGATTACCCCCCGGGCCTGGGCCACCAGGATGGTATTACCCATGCGATAGAAAAAGAGTTTTTCCAGGGCCACCCGCTGGGGCTGCGTCTGATTAATCAAGCTGTGCAAGTCGTCGTAAAGGGTGCAGAGGCGATCGCCCACAGGGGTCTTGGCAGCGGTTTCAATGATGCCAAAATCGACCACGGCGGCTCCGGCCATGGTGCCTGTATCACTTTCCCCCACATCAATGATCCCAAACCCCAGAATCGCTAAACCTGGGTCAAGGCCCAAAATCCGCTCCTTAACGGACACCGGCAGGCTGGAGGCCGTTACTGCTCACGTCGGCTTCCTCCAAAGAGACCCCAAACACCTGGCTGAAGACCTTTTCCACCTTGTAGCCGGAGTCAATGGACTCGAGCGGATCTTTACGGAGGCGATGGCGCAGGCAGAGGGCAATCACCCGGCGAATGTCATCTAGACTGACCTCGATACGACCTTCGTAGGCGGCCAGGGCCTTAGCGGCCCGGTTGGAGACGATATCGCCCCGCAGGCCATCCACATCCAGTTCAGAGCACACTTGAGAAATCTTGACCCGATAGTCATGATCGAGGGTGACCTGGGGAAGCCGTGCTTGGGCCGCAACCAGTTTTTGCTGCAGGGATTCTTGGGAGGCTTGGTATTGCTGCAAGTAGTCCTGAGGATTTTGATCAAAATCGGAGCGCTGCTCAACGATTTGCACCCGCAGTTCTGGCTCCTTTACGGTGCGGATTTCGGCATGCATGCCAAATCGATCGAGTAACTGGGGGCGCAGTTCCCCTTCCTCCGGGTTGCCGGAGCCCACCAGCACAAATTGGGCCGGGTGGCGAACAGAAATCCCTTCCCGCTCGACGGTATTCCAGCCAGAGGCGGCAGAGTCCAACAGCACGTCCACAAGGTGGTCATCCAGCAGGTTGACCTCATCTACATACAAGATGCCGCGATTGGCCTTGGCCAGCAGTCCTGGCTCAAAGGCTTTCACCCCTTCAGAGAGGGCCTTCTCAATATCAATGGTGCCGCAAACCCGGTCTTCGGTAGCGCCCAGGGGCAGGTCCACCATGGGAACTTTCTTGTGCGCCAGGGGAATCTCGCCTTCGCCCCGCTCCCGTTGAACATCAGGATCGCTAGGAGCCCGCCCAAAGGGATCGTCGGCTACTACTTCAATTTCGGGCAGCAGGTCAGCCAGGGCACGAATGGTGGTGGATTTGCCGGTGCCGCGATCGCCCATAATCATTACGCCGCCAATACGTGGATCAATCACATTCAGCAGCAGCGCCAGTTTCATATCTTCTTGGCCAATGACGGCGGTGAAAGGAAAAACAGCGCGGCGGGATGGAGCGGTGGTAGCAGTCACAGGCCCAGACTCGTGAATATTGTTAAGGTGCGCGTCACAAAATTGAAACCACATCCGGCTTAGAAACTCGGTTCTTCACCGTCAGCTAAATTCCGGGTTTGGATGTGGCCAGGGTTTAACGAGCAATCCTCATTGTGCCACAGGGATTTACCCCAATTCGAGGAGGCGCATAACGACGTAACCACCCAGTTATGTAGCCACATAGTCCAAAGGACCGGTCTTCGACCCTCGCCCGTTAGGGTTGCCATGGAACATGCCAATTAACAGGATTGGGGCTATCAGGATTGAAGCGGGGCTATTTTTGAAGGACCATCCAGGATAAATCGTAGACTCCCTAGCCAATGCGATGTCCCCATTGTCTAGAGTAAGCAAACGGTCAAGAACGGTAGAGCCTCGTTCCTTAATGTGCGTAGCGAGGGATTGGGATAACGATTTGCCTTTCCAAGTCTGTTTTGATGCATGACACCGTGATTGGCTTGTTCATCAATCGCCATGAATTTGGACGAGCGATATGAACTCTAAACACAGGTCTAGAACATCACCAGCATCTTCTTGCCTAATTTCGATACCCATGACGAATTCTCAAACATCCTCTTAGATGCCCCGTGACTGGCCAAATGCAGCAATAAATTAGCCAGCACTCACAGTGGCTTCGCTGCTTGCACCCATTTCTCTCAGGGACTCCTCAGATAAGCCTCTTACTGTCAGAATCGTAGAGAATTTTGGTTGACCTCGGGGGTACAGAGCGGTGGCAGTTGATTATGACATGGTGGTGATTGGAGGAGGCTCAGCTGGGCTAGTGGCTGCCAGTGCTGGGGCGCAGCTCAATGCCAAAGTGGCCTTAATTGAAAAAGAGCCCCGCCTCGGCGGAGACTGTCTCCACTACGGTTGTGTACCCAGTAAGTCGCTGATTCATGCAGGACGGGTGGCTTATGACGTCAAGAATTCCGCTCGCTACGGGATTGAGTCAACCATTCAAGATATTCGTATCAAAGAAGCCCTAGGCCATGTTCATCGGGTGATTGACACCATTCAAGAGCATGATTCAACAGAGCGGTTTGAATCTCTTGGAGTGGAGGTGATTTATGGTGAGGGCCAATTTATCGACGGTAAAACCTTTGAGGTTAATGGCCGCCAACTCAAGTCCCGCACCTTTGTCGTAGCAACGGGGGGACGGCCAGGGCTTCCGCCTATTTCGGGTTTGCGAGAGGTGGGTTACCTCACCAATGTCAATGTTTTCTCTATCGAAGAGCAACCTAAATCCTTGGCTGTGATCGGGGCAGGTCCGATTGGCTGTGAACTGGGGCAGGCCTTCTCTCGACTGGGCAGCGAGGTCACGATCATTGCCAGTCGCGATCAGATCATGCCGAAGGAAGAGGCAGAAGCAGCCAAGGTGGTGCAAGACCAGTTAGAGGCCGAGGATATTCGCGTTCTGACCCATACCCGCGCCAAGGAAGCCTTTATGCGCGATGGCAAGAAGGTATTGGTGACGGGTAATGGCGAAGTGGTGGTGGATGAAATCCTGGTGGCTGCGGGCCGGGTGCCCAATGTGGAAGGCTTAAATTTGCAGGCGGCTGGGGTGGAAGTGGGCAAGCAAGGGGTGATTGTCAACGCCAAGCTGCAAACCACGAATCCTCGCATTTATGCGGCTGGCGACATTATTGGCGGGTATCAGTTTACCCACGTAGCCGGTTATGAAGCGGCGGTGGTATTGCAAAATGCCCTGTTTTTCCCGACAAAGAAGGCGGATTATCGGGTGATCCCTTGGGCGACCTTTACTGAACCGGAATTGGCGCGGGTCGGTTTTACGGAAGAAGAGGCCCGTAGCCGTTACGGAGATGATGTGGCGGTGCTAAAGCACAACTTTGACCATGTGGACCGGGCTCTGGCGGAGGATGCCGGTATTGGCTTTGCTAAGTTTATTACCCGCAAGAATGGGGAAATCTTGGGGGCTCACATGGTGGGACCATCGGCGGGGGAGCTTATCCACGAGGTGGTGATAGTGATGAGCTACAAGCTCAAGATTGATGCCCTCAAGATCATTCACGTTTATCCGACCCTGTCAGAAATCAACCCGAAGACGGCGTTGCAGTTGACAAAGCAGAAATACGCTAAAAATGAGCGCCTTCAAGGGATATTGCGCGGTTTCTTTAACTTCCGGCGATCGCTCGGGCGATAATCTCAACGCTCATCCACAGAGACCGCGTCTACATCAATGGTTGGTCCTGCGTTGTCCTGGGCAGAGCGTGATTTATCCGGCTCAGATGGGCTGATTCGCTGCGTCAGCCATTGGGTTCCGGCCGAGACCATCAACATAATCAAGGCCACATCATCGATCTGCCCCAGTAAAGGAATCAAGTCTGGAGACAGGTCAATGGGGCTGATTAGGTAGGCAAGGCTGGCTAAAAGTACCCAAATACCGTATTGAGGATGGGTCAGAAGGCGGCGATATCCGTCTAATAAAAATCGTACCGGAAAGCCCATAGACTCCTTTGATAAGCGCTATTGCCTTTAGTGTAAGAGACCCAGCAGAACAACCGTTTGCTCAATAGGGGTGGAGAACGTACGAATGGGGCCAGTGCTTCACCCTCGAATATCGAGAAACAGCTCTTTTACGCCAAAACCTTAAGTGGGGGTTAATTATCGAGGAGATAAGCCGAGTACCAGATTATAGTGTTGAAGCAGATAATGCTGTAGGCAAGTTTAAAAGTCTGTTTGTTGGGGTGACCTGCTTCGATTTCACCCTTCATCTCTCTCAAAGAATTCTTCGACTATGCTTCCTTGGCTTGTTCAAACGGCTACGGCGATCGCGATCCTGTCCGCAGCACTTTCCATCTTTTTACACGCTTAAAAACCCCAATCTATGCCTCTTATGGGGTAGAGCCGGTTACTTGTCACGGCTTTGCTTGCTTCCGTAGCTTTGCCGGTGGTGCCTTTGGGGCCAGTTCAGGACGAATTTAAACCAAACTACCTCTTCTTTGAATTGACGCTGCAGATGGCGCCAAAAAGCGAGCAGCTCCTTCTGGCTGAAGGAGCTGCCCGTGCAATTGCTCAAATTAGAGCGCAGCGTAACCTACTGGGAATGTAAGGTCGAACGCTAAATAACCTGCTCGACTTCGGCAATTTCAGGAATAAATTCCCGCAGACGCCGCTCAATGCCCATCCGCAGAGTCATGGCCGAGCTGGGGCAAGAGCCGCAAGCGCCTTGGAGACGTAGTTTAACGACCGGGCCATCGAGTTCGACGAGTTCGACGTTGCCGCCATCGGCCATTAGGTAAGGACGTAAATCGTCCAAGACCTTTTCGACATTTTCATTGGTTAACGCCAGCGTTGACATGGTCAGAGATCCTTACGGTAATAATGCCTACATTTTCAATTCTACGAAGTGATGTTGGAATTGTTGCTGACACCGCTAAGGCAGCTCCGTTGCGCCCATGAGATAGCGATCGCACTCCCGTGCCACCCCGCGCCCTTCATTAAAGGCCCACACCACCAGACTCTGGCCGCGACGACAGTCCCCTGCTGCAAACACCCCAGGAATGCTGGTGGTGTACTTCTCGTGCTCTGCCTTGATGTTGCTGCGGCCATCTTGCTCTAGCCCTAAGGCATCAATGATCGGTTGCTCTGGCCCTAGGAAGCCCATGGCCAACAGCACCATCTGGGCTGGAATGACTTTCTCTGTGTCGGGGATAGGTTGCGGAGAGAACCGTCCATTTTCGTCCCGCATCCACTGAATTTGCACCGTATGGATGGCTTTTACATTGCCTTGCCCATCCCCCTCGAATTTGGTGGCGGTATTCAGGTAGGCACGGGGATCGTCTCCAAACATAGCCGCTGCTTCTTCTTGGCCATAGTCCATGCGGTAAATTTTGGGCCACTCCGGCCAGGGATTCCTCGCCGCCCGAGTTTCTGGGGGTTTCGGCATAATCTCCAACTGGGTGACGCTCTTGCAGCCATGGCGGATTGACGTGCCCACGCAGTCGGTACCCGTATCGCCCCCGCCAATAATCACCACATCCTTGCCCGCTGCTGACAGATAGTCTGCCGTCGGCGCTCCGTCTAGCACCGTGCGGGTATTACCGGTGAGAAACTCCATGGCAAAGTGAATGCCTTTTAGATCTCGGCCTTCAATGGGCAGATCGCGAGGACGAGTCGAGCCGGTGCAAAGAATCACCGCGTCGAAGTCGTTCATGAGGGTTTCGGTGGGTAAGTCTTTGCCCACCTCGGTATTGCAAACAAAGGTCACCCCTTCTGCCTCCAGCACCTCCAGACGGCGCTCCACCACCGCTTTTTTCTCTAACTTCATATTGGGAATGCCATACATGAGCAAACCACCGGCCCGATCTTCTCGCTCATAGACAGTGACCCAGTGACCGGCGCTATTGAGCTGGGCCGCAGCAGAGAGCCCTGCAGGGCCTGACCCAACGATAGCCACCTTTTTGCCGGTGCGCTTGGGGGGCAAATTAGGGGTAATCCAGCCTTCTTCCCAGCCTTTTTCGGCGATGGAGTACTCAATATTTTTGATGGTTACCGGCGGGTTGGTGATGCCCAAGACGCAGGCCCCTTCGCAAGGGGCAGGACAGACCCGACCGGTGAATTCAGGGAAATTATTGGTTTTATGGAGGCGATCCAGCGCTTCTTGCCACAGCCCCCGATAAATCAAGTCATTCCATTCGGGAATCAGATTATTAATGGGACAGCCACTGGCCATGCGGTTGATTTCCAAACCAGTGTGGCAGAAGGGGGTTCCACAATCCATGCAGCGCGCCCCTTGGGTTTGCAGGCGCTCGTCTGCCATGTGCAGATGAAACTCATCCCAATTGCGGACGCGATCGAGGGGAGAAACCTCATCGGCCACTTCCCGCAGGTATTCCATAAAACCGGTCGGCTTTCCCATTGCCTTATTTGCCTAACTTGATTGATGGTTGAAATTTAGTCTATAAGCTTGAATGCACGTGAATCTCGAAACTGAAACGCAAATTCAAACGGCAATTTGCCTAGGATAACTATAGATATCGATAATTATAATCAATGTTACTCAGCATCAACGAATTCACCGTATTTTTTTAAGACCCATAATGGTTGATTTAAGCATCAGCGGGAAAACGTAAATCCCTTTAGCAGAGTAATCGGCTAAATAACTTGGTACGATGCCTGTCTTGATCTAGCTCAAGATAGGTTCACCTCAGGAACTCAAAAACTTCATGAAACTGACCTTCATAAATATCCGTATAACGAATCCAGTTCTTGACGGATAATGTTGTCAGCAATGGCTTGCATTTCTGGAGAAATATAGTTTCGGTATCCTCCAACTTCTCCTTTTCTAACCTTATAGGCATCTGGAGCTAGATTAGATGCGGTTTGAAAAACACCAGTTCGAACTTCTGCACTCCCTTGCCGTTCCATTTTTCGCATATTCCTTAAGGAAGCATATTCAACTGCTTCGGCAATATGAGACTCACTGCAAGGAATTTCTAAAAACTCAAAAATACGCTTCATTTCGCCATCAGTGTTTTGACGAAGATCCTCATATCGTACTAACAGGAAGGCTTTTGCCTGTTCTTTACCTGTTGCCCAGTCGTTGTAGATTTTAATGTAGTCTCCGCGCAAACTAGAGTTCTCGATCAAATAAGTGGAGATATCTTCTCCAGGCTGTTCTCCTTTAGCCTTCAGTTGCATGTAGCGCGAAACCATAGCATCACGCGGGTCTCTAACCAGTAAAATCACTTTCTTGTTTTCATAGCTTCCAAACTGTTGATATCGTTCATGAATCGCTTTAATGGAAGGTATATGAGGATTGATTTCTGAGAATGAGTATAAGTAGTGCAAATTTTGAGATTTTATATCGAAATGAAGTTGTATGGCCTTACCAATCATGACTCTCAGCCAAGTGCGGCCACAGTTTGTCGGGGAAATCAGAAGATATTCTGCATCCCGGCGCTCTCTGCCTTGTTTTTCTTGCCCTGATTCCACCTTGCTACGTATCTTTTTGCTAATACGATATAGGGTTCTGTGGAGAAAATTGCTGTGATCGTAAAGCCAACGATAGATCATTTTGCTGAGTGAGCTTGTGGGTTTTTAGTGATTAAGATTACTGGTATATCTACACCACTAGGATTTCCAATTTCTCCTTATGGGCTAACTGTAGTCGCCCCAAGGAGATGATATGGGCATAGTGCCCAGCCCCCACAACAGATGAACGGATAAAGACCTTGCCTAAAACGACAATGTTTCCATCCGCTCAAAAGTTTGTGTCGCTCAGGGTTAAAAGAGATCGCGCATCTCTTGATCAACTGCCGCCAATTCGAGCAATATCGCGGGCATTTTCCTCAAAGGCAGCGGAGAGGGCATCGTCACCGCTGAGACCTTTGGCCAGGGCAGCGTGGATGTGCTGCACCACGCGCTTGTAGTCGCGGGGCATGACTTTCACAAACTGCGACACCGATTGCTCCCAGTTGGCCAAAACGCTACGGGCGCGATCGCTATCGGTGTAAGCCTCATGCTTTTGGATCATCCGCCGCAGATCTTCGATTTCCTCGGGATCTTCCAGGGTTTCCAGATCCACCATCTCAGGATTGCAGTGGGAGGCAAAATCACCGGCTGTATCCCAAATGTAGGCGACGCCACCGCTCATTCCCGCCGCAAAATTCCGACCGGTGGGACCAATCACCACCACCTTGCCGCCGGTCATGTATTCGCAGCCGTGGTCGCCAATCGCTTCCACCACCGCTTCTACACCGGAGTTACGCACACAGAAGCGCTCCCCGGCGATACCGCGAATGTAGGCTTCGCCACTGGTGGCCCCGTAGAAGGCCACATTACCCGCGATGATATTTTCTCCCGCGATGAAAGTGGATGCCTTGGGCGGATAAAGAATTAACTTGCCGCCGCTGAGACCTTTGCCAAAATAGTCATTAGCCTCTCCCTCCAGTTCGAGAGTTACACCCTGGGGCACAAAGGCCCCAAAGCTTTGACCGGCACTGCCTTGGAAATGCAACTGCACCGTATCTTCCGGTAGACCCTCCCAATGGCGCTTGGTGATTTCATTGCCCAGGATGGTCCCGACAACCCGATTCACGTTACGGATGGGCAGCGTGGCCCGCACTGATTCGCCCTTCTCAATGGCGGGCTGACAGAGATCTAATAGAGTCGTGACATCTAGGGATTTTTCCAAGCCATGGTCCTGGGGAATTTGGCAGTAGCGCCCAATGTCTTCGCCCACCTCGGGTTGATGGAGAATCTTGGACAAGTCAATGCCTTTGGCCTTCCAGTGATCCACCGCCTGCTTGGGTTCAAGCACATCGGTACGACCCACCATTTCATTAATGGTGCGGAAGCCCAGTTGGGCCATCCATTCCCGCACTTCCTGGGCGAGGAATTTCATGAAATTGACGGTGTGGTCTGGGTCCCCTGAGAAATGCTTGCGCAGCTCCGGATCCTGCGTGGCGACGCCCACGGGGCAGGTGTTTTTATGGCAGACTCGCATCATAATGCAGCCCAGGGTGACCAACGGCGCTGTGGAGAAGCCATATTCCTCAGCCCCCAGCAACGTGGCCATGACCACATCTCGACCGGTCTTCATTTGGCCATCGGTTTCCACCGCAATCCGACTGCGGAGATTGTTAAGCACCAGGGTTTGGTGGGTTTCAGCGAGGCCCAATTCCCAGGGCAACCCGGCATGTTTAATCGAGGTTTGGGGCGAGGCACCGGTGCCACCATCAAAGCCGGAAACCAGCACCACGTCGGCATGGGCCTTGGCGACCCCAGCCGCGATGGTGCCCACACCCACCTCGGAGACCAGCTTGACGCTGACCCGAGCCTTACGGTTGGCGTTCTTAAGGTCATGAATCAGCTCCGCCAAATCCTCAATAGAGTAGATGTCGTGGTGGGGTGGCGGCGAAATCAACCCGACCCCTGGGGTGGAGTGGCGCACCTTGGCAATCCAGGGGTAGACCTTCTTGCCAGGGAGTTGACCGCCCTCACCGGGCTTGGCCCCCTGAGCCATCTTGATCTGGATTTCCTTAGCCTGGGACAGGTATAGGCTCGTGACCCCAACTCGCCCTGAAGCCACTTGCTTAATGGCGCTAATTTTGGAGTCTCCCTGTCCATTGGTCCAGGTGTAGCGTTCTGGGTCTTCGCCGCCTTCGCCGGTATTGGACTTGCCGCCGATGCGATTCATGGCGATCGCCAAGGATTCGTGAGTCTCTTTGGAGATGGAGCCGTAGCTCATCGCCCCGGTTTTAAAGCGGGTCATGATCGCTTCGATGGGCTCGACTTCCTCAATGGGAATCGGCTCTCGGTCTCTGAATTCCAACAAATCCCGCAGGCGGAAATACTGCTTGCCGTGGGCATTCACCTCAGTTGCATAGGCCTTGTAGAGATCGTAGTTCCCTTCTCGCACCGCCTGTTGCAGCAGGTGAATCGTCCTGGGCGCAAATAGGTGGGCTTCTCCATCCTTGCGCCATTGATATTCGCCGCCCACGTTCAAGGTGGTGTCTTGGTCGCGATCGCTAAAGCCCTGCTGGTGGCGCAGAATGGCCTCTTGGGTAATCACCGCTAGGTCCGCGCCCTCTAAGCGAGAGGCGGTCCAGGTGAAGTACTTATCAATCACCGAATGATGCAAGCCGATCGCCTCGAAGATCTGGGCACCGCGATAGCTCTGAATCGTGGAAATGCCAATCTTGGAGCCAATCTTGATGACGCCCTTAGTGACTGCCTTGATGTAATTCTGGCAGGCTTTCTCCGGAGTGACGCCCGTTAGCGATCCCTGCTGGATCATGTCCGCTAGGGTTTCAAAGGCCAGGTAGGGGTTGATTGCTCCGCAGCCATAGCCAATCAGAGTGGCAAAGTGGTGGACTTCGCGGGGTTCACCGGACTCTAGAATCAGGCCCACCTGGGTCCGGGTCCCTGCCCGAATCAGGTGATGGTGCAGACCGGAGACTGCCAACAGGACGGGAATCGGCGCTTTCTCAGCGTCCGTGCCCCGATCCGACAAAATAATCAGGTTAGTGCCAGCGGCAATGGCGGTATCGGCATCGGCACAGATTTGAGCGATCGCCGCTTCCAAACCGGTCACCCCAGCTTTCGCTTCAAACAAGCTAGGCAAGGTAATCGATTTAAACCCAGACTGCGAGACCTGCTGGAGCTGGGCCAACTCTGCATTGCTAATGACGGGGGTCTTCAGCTTGATCAGATGGCAACTCTCGGGCTCGGGCTTCAGCAGATTGCGCTCAGAGCCAATAGTGGTGACTGGGGAGGTGATGATCGCCTCGCGAATGGAGTCAATTGGTGGGTTGGTAACCTGGGCAAACAACTGCTGAAAGTAGTCGTAGAGTAACTTGGGGCGATCAGACAGCACCGACAGGGGCGTATCGGTGCCCATAGCCCCGATCGCTTCCACCCCGTTTTGGGCCATGGGGGTGAGCAGAATGCGGAGCTCTTCAAAGGTGTAGCCAAAGGCCCGCTGGCGTTGGGCCAAGGGCACCAAATCGGGCGCAACGCCTTGCGCCCCTACAGAATTCTGGTTACTGGCAGTGGGCAGATCGGCCAAATCCACCAAATATTGATCGAGACAATCCCGATAGGGCTGGGCCGTGGCAATCTGCTGCTTGATTTCCTCATCGGCAACAATCCGGCCTTCCTCCATATTCACCAGGAACATCCGACCGGGTTCTAAGCGTCCCTTGTAGGCCACCTGCTCTGGCTCAATCGGCAACACCCCAGCCTCAGAGGCCATGATCACCAGGTCATCTTTGGTGACGGTGTAGCGGGAGGGGCGTAGACCATTGCGGTCTAATACGGCTCCCATCATGGTGCCATCTGTAAAGGCGATGGAAGCAGGGCCATCCCAGGGCTCCATCAAGCAGGAATGGTACTCATAAAAGGCTTTTTTCTCTGGCCCCATGGACTCATGCCCGGTCCAGGGCTCGGGGATCATCATCATCACCGCATGGGGCAGCGATCGCCCTGCCAAGGTCATGAGTTCCAATGTGTTGTCAAAAATCCCCGAGTCACTGCCGTCAATGTTGACAATGGGCTGAATGCGGCTGAGATCATCGCCAAATAGGTCTGATTCGAACAGCGACTGGCGGGCATGCATCCAGTTGACGTTGCCCCGCAGGGTATTGATCTCGCCGTTATGGGCCACGTAGCGGTAAGGGTGAGCCCGCTCCCAACTGGGGAAGGTGTTGGTGCTAAACCGAGAATGCACCAAACCCAAGGCGCTCTCCATATCTGGGTCTTGCAGATCTGGATAATACTGGCCCACCTGCTCGGGCATGAGCATGCCCTTATAGACCAGAGTGCGGCAAGACATGCTGGCCGGATACCAGTAGGTATCGATGCCTGGGGGGCGAATTGCACTGTGGGTGCGCTTACGAATTACATATAGCTTGCGCTCAAAGGCCAGATCATCTGCAGCTTCAGAACCCCGTTGAATGAAAACCTGCTGCATGAAGGGTTCACTGGCCTTGGCGGTGTTGCCTAGAGAGGCATTGTCGGTGGGCACATCGCGCCACCCGAGCACTATTTGCCCTTCTTCTGCCGCAATTTTCTCAAAAATTGTCCGACCCGCCTGACGCGCTTCAGGCTCGGGAGATGCATAAATCATGCCCACGCCGTACTGCCCTGGCGCTGGCAAGGTCACCCCCGCCTCAGCGGCTACCTTTGCCATAAAACGATGGGGCATCTGGATCAAAATTCCGGCCCCATCTCCAGTATTAGGCTCAGCGCCGACTGCGCCCCGATGGTCCAAATTCAACAAGATCGTGAGGGCCTGCCCCACAATGCTGTGGGAGGGTTTGCCCTTCATCTGCACAATGAAACCGACACCACAGGCGTCATGCTCAAATTGTGGATCGTATAAGCCCTGCTTTGAGGGGGAGTGAAGATTTTGGGGCATTAGGGTCGGCCTGAGAGACAGAGAAACGATGGGTTAGCGCCTTGAAGAGCCATACTCTGCTCAGACAAAGGCGCTGCGTGGATTAGTCATCCTAGTTGATGGGTATTGTCTAGCAAACAAAACGAATTGAGGCAGGCTCTTAAGAAAATCGTCACATCTTCAAGCCTGGCCCTATTTTTTCTTAAAGAATATTGTCATTCTTTGCTGCCTTCAGGGATAAAGGCTCTTGTCTAAGAAGCGGAGATCTCTAGACTTTTGATATTTAGCCACGACTCTGATGGCACCTCAAAAAAAAGCCATGTCGTTATTCAGTTGAGATAGCGCCAAGACTATTTTTGAGTTCCTCAAACGTGGTTTTGTGCCCTATACTACCGATTTAATTTTTCTTTTTAAATGTAGGCACAGGGACATCCAAGAGCTTTGAGGAAAAACTTTACAGCGAGAGAGAGGTTTAAATTCAAACTTCAAAACCAGATGTCCAACGGTAGAGCCCTATATCTAAAGAACAGGACTAACCTGAACGTCCTGGGTGGGATGACTGTCATGTTTTGCTAACAGGATTGATTAGACCGGAAACAGTCTTTAAAGTATTTCTCGATCAATGCAAAGAAGTATCACGATGCATGGCACACCGTGACACTTATGACTTGACTGGATTGAGACCGCCTTAACTGGGAGTGCTAATGCCCTGATTCAGCAAGTCTCTGTAAAAGGAATGAAGTCTTGTGACTCAACTTTCTCCACAAACGGTTTATGACAATTTAGAGCTGCTAGAGCGGGTTGATGTCGCCCGCAGCGCCCATTACCGGCAGCAGGCGATTGAGATTTTGTCGGATATGAAGGTCAGTCTGAGTTGGCGTGAGGCGATCGCCCATCGCCTGGATGATGCCGACCATTTGCTGGCTATGCAAAGTCCTGGGACAGAAGACAACAGCTACTAATGCCTTCTATAACCTATTGATAGGGGGCTAACTGCTTTCGTAACCGTCCTCCTGTTCGCGCTATGGCCAATGTCGCAAAGCTTGCGGCATTGGCGACGCCAGAAACCCTGTGGATAAAGACTTAGCGCTTTCAAGCGTGCCGGAGGCTTTCTGGCCAGAGCTATAGCACGGCTGTGCGCCTCTACTCCTTTTGCAAGACCTCTGCAAAAGCGAGATCCTCGGAGGCCATGACGAAAATTGTGCTGGGCAAAGGGCTGGTGCGGGCCTGTAGCTGTTCGTAGTACTCACCAAACTCATCCGCATTTTTAGGAATGGCCAGTCCTAGGAAGACTAAATCCGCCATTTGAGAAGACAGTCGCAGGATTTCATCAAAGGGGCGACCATCGGCCACAATTACCTGGGAGCTTGCCCCGATGCGTAGGCTCTCGGTCAACCGGTTTAGATTCTCCTCCGCAGCGTTGGCCGCTGCGGGATCCGGCACCACCAATTTGAGACAAATTTCAGCCCCGCGCCAGTCCATGCTGGTGCGGAGCAGATAGGCCAAAATCAGCATCAACCCGCCGTTGGCCTGCAGGCCTCCCCACCACACGTCAATGCGACGGAAGCGGGCCGGACGACGACGAATGCGGGTAAAGGTGTCCGGATTGCTGCGCAAAATCAAGACATTCCGCTTGGCCTGGTGGCATTGGGTCACCATTTTGCAAAAGCGATCGCGGTTTTCGGGCTTTTCAGCATCTCCCAACAAAATCGTGTTGGGCATCAGCGGTCCTATGCCGTAGGCTTCCATCAACTGCTCCATCCCCGCAAACGGATCGGGGGCTGTCACCAGCCGCACAAACGCTTGAATACCCTGACGTTCGAGGTAGTCCCGCAGCGTACTTTCCATGGCGTCCTGACGGGCCACGTCGCGGCTGCCCGACGGCAGCACACTGGCGACGGTAAACAGCCCCCTCCGGTGGGTCAACGTTTGAGCCAAGGCAATCAAATGCCACCGCTTGGTGGGAGCCCCGGAAAAGACCAGTAGATGAGGCCGCCAATTTTTAGAATCGAGGGAGCTACCCAGATTCAGGAGCGCCGTTCTGAGCAGGGTCATCCAGACCCCTTGGCGCACATCCCCCCAGGTGCTCTTGATTTCCCGCTGCTCCAGCCAGAGGTAAATGCCCAGCACGATCACCGCCGCTAGCACCGTTGCCACTGCGTTGATCAAAAACATGATCGCGGCGCAGCCTAAGGCCCCCAGCAGGGAAAAGCCCCAGTGCACCTTAAAGGGGGGTCGAAAGGAGGGGCTGGCCAAAAAACCTTCGACCCCTGCCACCACGTTCAACACCATGTAGGTGGTCAAAAAAAACATGGTGAGGATGGGGGCAATCAAGTTCAAGTCCCCAACTGAGACCGTAGCCAGGGCAATGCCCAGGGTAAATAGCGTACCGAGGCGAGGCTCATCGCCGGGGCCTTGCCCCTTGCCCATCCAGCGGCAAGAGCGCGGCAGAATGCCATCGCGGGCCAGGGCCTGCAAGACGCGGGGCGCGCCCAAAATACTGCCGATCGCGCTCGACAGGGTCGCCCCCCAAACCCCCAACAAAATCGAGTCTCCCCAAAACGCCATGCGGCGCATCACCAACGGGTCGGCAATCAAAGTGTTGGCATCGGCCCGCCAATACAGCAACAGGGGAATGGTCATGTAAACCACATAGCCGGTGGCGATCGCCGCCAGAGTGCCAATCGGAATCGCCCGCGTCGGCTCTTTCAAATCCCCCGACATGCTTACCCCAGCCATAATCCCGGTTACCGCCGGGAAGAACACTGCTAGCACCGCCCAGAAGCTGACAGACCCTGGGACTTCAGCGGGGGTGAGTGAAGTAGGCTCGACGGGATGACCCAAGACCAAAGAAACCAGCGACAGTACAATCGCTGCCATGATGAAATACTGGGCTCGAATGGCGATCGCGGCGGACTTGAGCGCCAATAAGGTCACTAGCACCGTGGTGATTAGCGCCACCACCGTTTGGTTGAATTGGGGAAAAACGGCCACTAAACTCTCAGCGAACCCTAGGGTATAGAGCGACACCGATAGGGCCTGGGCAAAAAATAGCGGAATGCCCACCGCCCCACCGGGCTCAATCCCCAGAGAACGGCTAATCATGTAGTAAGCACCGCCGCCTTTTACCACCTGATCGGTTGAAATGGCTGAAATCGAGAGCCCTGTCAAAAAGGTGATCGTGGTAGAAATAGTGACAACTGCCAGGGTCCCCCAGAGGCCCACATGGCCAACAACCCAACCAAATCGGAGGTACATAATTACCCCCAAGATGGTCAAGATCGAAGGGGTGAATACCCCACCGAAGGTATTTAAACCGGCAATCTTGGTGGTTTCCTTAGACATCTATGCCCTGAGTTAAAACAGCGTTATTTCCCAACGACAATGGCCTGGTTTACCATCATGCCCAGTCAGATTGCATGGGATGCTCAGATGCTGAACCACCGATTCCGAACAGCCGCAGGTGGTGACCGACTCCTGGGTATTATCCGTTAATTAGAACGAGATGCTGAAGCAAACCTTGACCAGCAGTAGATCGGTCTATGTAGGGTATAGATGTTAAAAGCAATCAAAATTAATACTAATATGGGCTAAGTTTGACGGCGATATTGAACCTGTTACCGCAAGGCCCTTGCCTAGAAAGCCATCAAATCTAAATTTTGACGTGATTTATAAAACCAACCTTTGAACGATCAGCGTTTCATCCCAAATCACTTAAAGGTGCCTGTCAGGCCCCTTAGAGCGGTTACAGATGACTACTGTGCTCTACGTCTTTTATTGTTTACGTTTTTAACTCATTGATGCTGACCGCCCTTGCCTGGTTGTCCTTCATGCCCGTTGTGGCTGCTGCGACCCCTTCACCGGACCTAGCCCCTCCGGCTATTGAAAAAATTGCGCTCACGGAGGCGGAGCAGCTAGCAGAACAGCAAGCAAGCGTTGTTCGCCGCCAAGAAATTCGCCCCTTGCCAGGGGGACTTGATGCGGTCCCTGTCTTTAACAGCAACAGTCCAGAACTGGTGCAGGAAGAAGGGATTTTGCTATCCACCTTCCCGACTGACGGCATGGCTGAAGGCGACGCCCACCTCGATTTTGCCTTTGAGGGCCGTTTCGATATCTTTGCCCATCATGTGGCTCGGGGGCTCCATCCCGGCGATCGTCGCACCCTGTTCATGGGCACCGTGGTCTACAACCCAAGCGATGAGCCCGTCAGCTTAGACGTCTTACAGGGGGTCAGCTACCTGAGCCAAGAGGCCCCCTTCCGAAACTTGCCCGCCTATGTGGCAAACCCCGTGGGCCTGGTATTTGCTGGACCGGGCAGCCGTACCGTCACCGATATTCTGCAAGGGCGGCATCAAGACCAATGGCCTGAGACGATCTCGATCCCCTCTCGCCAAGCCTATTTATTGATGAATGCCCCAATTCCCCTGCGGCGGCTCCCCATCCCCACCGATGCAACCCTGCCCCCAGGGTTACCGCTTCCTGGCGAAGCGATTCAAGCCAGTAACGTGGTAGTAGCCTCCTCAGACACAGATTCTGACCCCCTGAATGTCATCGCCAATGATCGCCCCCTACCCAGCAACGGGCGATCGGCGCTGCTTTATCTCACCAGCAGTGGCCCCGTTCATGTGGCGAACTTAGCCATGTATGCCCCCCGCAACAGCCGGGGTGAGGAGCGAGCGCCCACCCTACGGGAATGGCTTAACTTACTGACCACTTCAGGGCTCGCGGGTCCTCGGGATATTGCCCCAACCAACCCTGACACCTATAGCTTTGGCCGTTTCTTCTACGGTCGAGTGGCAGGGGTGGCTCAAGGCTCGGAGTGGAGCGCCTTTGTGACGGATGGCCCTAACGACACCCGCCTGACGATTCCAGAAGTGGGTCAAGCCTTTTCTTACGTGGTCAGCACGGTTGATCGCAACACCCTAGGCACGGGTCAGATCCAGAGTGCGCCCATCGTGGCCCGCTACGATGACACGGCCTATCGCGCCCATGGCAACTACGGTATTCACTACAACCTTTCTTTCCCGCTTTATAACCCCACTGAGTCCTCTCAGACCGTGGTTTTAAAGCTGCAAACCCCTCTGCAAGATGAGGATCTATCCGAGGGCCTACGGTTTCGGAATCCCCCTGATGATCGGATCTTTTTCCGGGGAACGGTCCGGATTCGTTATCCCAATGGTCTGGGCTTAATGCAAAGCCGCTATATCCACGTGGTGCAGCGCCGGGGCCAAGAGGGCGAACCTTTGCTGCAGTTCCGCATTCCGGCTGGGGTGCAGCGGTTGGTGGAGGTGGAGCTAATTTATCCCCCAGATGCCACGCCCCCGCAAGTGCTGACGTTAAGGACCTTAGGCGAGTCGGACGTGGATGATGCGGGTGTCGTTGAGGCCAACGCTCGGCCTTAGAGGGAGATCATTTAGGGGATTCCAATTGATAACGTTCTGCCTGGAGGCGGAACATCTGGGCATAGAGACCGCCCTCAGCCATGAGCTGACTGTGGTTGCCCACTTCCGCGATTTGCCCGTTTTCGAGCACCACAATTCGATCTGCAATCCGCACCGTCGAGAATCGATGGCTGACCAAGAAGGTCATTTTGCCTTGGGTGAGTTGTCGAAACCGTTGAAAGAGTTCGTGCTCTGCGATCGCATCCACCGCCGCCGTAGGTTCATCCAAAATCAAGATCTGAGCTGTACCCATAAAGGCCCGAGCTAGGCCAATTTTTTGCCATTGTCCTCCCGATAGCTCTATCCCGTCCTTAAAAATCTTTCCCAAGATGGTCTCGTAGCCTTGATCCAGGGTGGTGATTACCCCGGTGGCCCCTGCATTTGAGGCAGCTTGACGAATCGCCGCTGGATTTTCGCGCTGGGTGAGATTGCCAAAGCCAATGTTGTCTTCGACCGAGAGGGCATAGCGGGCAAAGTCCTGGAACAGCACCCCCACATTTCGCCGCAAGTCCACCAGGTCGAAGGCGCTGAGCGGCACTTCATCGATAGTGATGTCTCCTGAATCCAGGTCGTAAAAGCGATTCAGCAATTTAAGCAGGGTAGTTATGCCCGAGCCATTTACCCCCACCAGGGCAATGCATTCGCCTGGTGCCACCGTTAGGTTGATATTTTGCAGCGTTGGCGTGCTGGCCCCAGGGTAGGTAAAGGTGACGTTGCTTAGGGCCAATCCTTGTTGGATCGGCACCGGGAAGGACTGGGGCGATCGCGGGCTGATTACCTGAGGCGTCAAATCGAGGAATTCAAAGTATTGAGAGACGTAGAGGCCATATTCGTAGAGCAGGGCAATGCTCGACAAGATGCCTTGAATGCGGCTTTGGGCCTGCTGAAAGGTACCGGTATAGAGGGTCAAGTCGCCAATGGTGATCCGCCCTGCCACCGCCTGGGCCAACACCACCCCATAGGCTGCATAAAATCCGCTGCTGGCAAAGGTGCCAATGCCAACGTTAGCCAACGCCTGCCGACCGGCCAGTTGAGCCGATTCTTGATTGAACTGGCCGCGAATCTGTCGCCATTGTTCTAGTAAGTAATCGCCCAGGTTAAACAGCCGCACCTCCTTGGCAAAGGCTGCTTGGGTAAGGACCCGTTCAAAATATTCCGACAGACGATTGTTGGGGGTCTGGCGACGCATCATCCAAAAGCGCCGCCGTGAATAGCGCACCCCGACCCAAAACGCTGGGGTCGCTGTCAAAAATAAAATTGCAGTGACCGCTGGGTTGAACTTGAGTAGAAGCGCCAACAACCCCACCAAGCCGACCACCTGCCCCACCAACCGCGTCAGAATATCGAGCACCCGCAATAGATAGCTGCCGCCACTTTGCTGGGCGCGGCTCAGCAGGTCGTGAAATTCAGGGCGCTCGTAATGGGCCAGGTCTAGGGCGATCGCCTGTTGCAGCAACACCTGATTCGCATCCAGGGCGAACCGATCTTTCATCACTTGGAAGACAAAGATTTGCCCCTGGCTGAGCAAGCTCTGAAGCAGGACCAGCCCAAATTCAATCCCTACAAGTTGGATTAAGGGGCGGATGGGGCGATCTATTGCCCCAGCGTTTTGCACAACCCAATCCACAATTAACTTGCCCACATAGAGTTGGGCCACCGGAATTAAGGCGCTGGCTAAGGTGATGAACAGGCTCAAAAGGAACCACTGAGGGGTCGCCTGCCATACCAGCCGAAACAAACGCGGGGTATTTTTAACCGTTGCCCAGAGGCGATTGGGCTTAGGGGGCGGGGGCGCGGTCAAGGCAGGGGCTCTCTAAGGGCT
>JBHJIP010000137.1:0-5020 GCA_050043365.1 Leptolyngbyaceae cyanobacterium | reverse complement strand
TAGGGAGAATCCGCTGGAATCAGCTTGGGGTTCAAGATCGCATTAGCGGTGGGGATGTCGGGGGGCACAGCGTGATGATCGGTAATGATTACGGTCATGCCCAGCTCTCGGGCATAGGCCACCGGCTCGAAAGCAGCGATGCCATTATCCACGGTCAGAATCACGCTGACGCCGTCGGCATAGAAGGTTTCAATAATGCGCTTGTTGAGGCCGTAGCCCTCTTGCATACGGCTGGGAATGGCGTAGTCGGCATCGGCCCCCAGAAACCGCAAAGCCCGGATCAGCAGGGCAGTGCTGGTCATGCCGTCGGCGTCATAGTCGCCACAGATGGCAATTTTCTGGCGCTGGGCGATCGCCTCCACCAAAATCTCTACACTGGCCGCCAGGTCAGGGAATTCCGCCATTGGGGAGGGCAACTGCAGCCGCTCGGGTTCTAAAAACTCGATCGCCACCTCAGGGGCCTCACTCCCCCGGTTCAGCAGAACTTGGGCCAGTAAGGGAGACAGCCCCGTAACTTGGGCTAGCCCTAGGGCTTCGCCTTTGAGGGCGGGGTAGATGGACCAGCGCTGATCGGGGCAGGTCGAAGTAACCTCACTAGGGTTGGATGCCTTAGTAGGGGGCGTGGAGTTAGAGCTTTTGGCCGGGGACGCCTTCACCACAAAACTGGTGTTAGATCACTTGCACTACTATATCGCCGTTTTTCAGAATGGAACGGTCTCTATGGGTAGGGCTGCTTGCAATGTCATGGGGAAAAATCGAGTCTGTCGAAAGCGGGTTGAATCAGCGCCCCCACAGCAGCGGTATATCCTAAACACAGCCCATCAGTGAATCTCACTCAATGCGTTTCTCGGCCCCACTTCTGGACGAAGATACCGAAATGCGGCTGGCATCATTCCGGGCTGGGGCCGCGCCCCAATCTCTAGATGGCAACCGCCTAGGGGGCTATCAACAGCCCTATCATTGGGCTCCGTTTGTGCTGATGGGTGATGGCTCTTAATGACTCGACTGCCCCTGTCTGACCCAGATCGCCTCCGCTATAACCAGGCCAGCTTGACCGAGCTGCAAACGGTGCTGCGGCGGGAAGCAGGGGAGTTTTCCTTGACTCTGGCCCTGTGCAACTACCATCGCTTGCGGAATACGGCCATAGAGCAATTTGTCAGCACCGGCCAAGCCGCAGCGATTCGCCTACCGGGCAAAATCCCCAGCTTGTTGGGGGCCGTGCAGGACCAGCTCAAGGGCCGGGTGCCGCCCGCCCTGATGGTGGTGGGGTTAGAGCTGATGGACAACCTGCCCGGAATTTTAAAAGGGGCCAACCTCTCGCGGGATGAGTTTCGCAAGGTGCTGCCCTGCCCCTGGGTGATTTGGGGCAATGAAACCGTTCACCAAGCGATCGCCCGTCATGCCCCTGATCTGCGCAGCTTTAGCCCCGCTGCCATCCCCTTTCGTCTGCCCGCTGCTGACCTCAGCCACGCCTTACAGGAGGGCACCGATCAACTGTTTTTGAACATTTTGGAATACGAGGGCGATCGCGACCTAGCCAGTACCGCTATTCACCTGCAGGGGAGCCCATTGCTGCGCAGTGAGCTAGAGTTTGCCACCGCCGACCTCGCCGCCCAGGGCTGGCAACCCGAGGCTGACCTACAGGCCAGTCTGGATTTGTTGCAGGGGCGAGAGTCCCACAGTCGCTTAGAAATGGATGCGGCCCGCCAGCACTACGAGGCCAGCTTGGTCTATTGGCAGCAGGAGCCAGCGAACCCCCTCGATTTTGAGGAGCCGCCCACCCGCAGCGATCGCGAAGCCGTCTTGCTGCTGCATTTGGGCCTGTGGTGGCGCAGCTTTGCCGTGCTGCAGCGGACCACCTATCACCCCTCCCTGCGTCAGGCCCGTCAATATTTCAGCGACTGCCTCAAGATTTTTCGCCAAGACGATCAAATTGACCGGCTGGCGCGGTTTATCCATGTGCTGGCCGAGGTGTTGCAAAAGCAGCGGGACTGGGATGCCCTAGAGCGTTTAGCGGTCGAAGGCATTACCCTGCATCGTCAGGCCCAAGACACCATTCGTCTGGCGCGGGACCATGGCTTTTTGGCTGAAGTTGCCCTAATTAAAGAAGACTGGCTGACCGCTCACAATGAAGCGGGCTTGGCCCTGGCCCTAGTGGAGGCCGTCAAACTGGCGGCGGCTCAGACCCCAGAGGATAAAACCTTAACCAGCGCCCTCACCATTGCCAATCAGTTTCAGCGGGGTTGGTATCGCTTTCTGCTGGGGGAGGCGCAACTGCGGCTGAATGATCCAGAAACGGCGATCGCCTATCTTGAGGCCGCCCGCTGGGAGACCGACCCGGAGGTTGACCTCACCCTTCACCGTCAGGTGTTGCAGGAGTTGATTTATCACTATTTCCGCCAGGGGCAATACTGGAATGCCTTTGATGTGAAGCAAGAACTGCGCCGGGTGGAATATCGCTACAACCTGCGGGCCTTTATCGGGGCGGGTACGGTGCAGCCCCATCAGCGCACCGCCGAACCGTTGGATGACTCCACCACTACCGTAGCGGCGGAGATTCGGGCGTCGGGCCGACTGCAAGATGTTGAGGCATTGGTGGCCAGACTAGAGAGCGATCGCCATCAAGTCATCGTCATCCATGGTGGCTCTGGCGTAGGCAAAAGCTCCATCTTGACTGCCGGACTGCTCCCGGCCCTGCGCACCTTATATCCCCGGGGTCGCACCACTGTGCCGATCTTGGTCCAGACCTATGGGGCCTGGCAGCAGGGCATTGCCAAAGAACTCGATAAAGCCCTGGCCGCTTGGAGGGTTCCCGCCGCCCCTGATGCACCCGTGACCCCAGCCGATTTGCAAGAACGGCTGCAGGCTGGACTGAGTAAAAATCGGTTTTTTGTGCTGATATTCGATCAGTTTGAGGAGTTTTTCTTTGAAGAAAACAGCCTAGCTGAACGCCGCCAGTTTTACGCCTTTTTGCAATACTGCATCGATCAGCCTTGGGTAAAAGTGGTGCTGGCGATGCGAGAAGACTACCTGCACCATTTGCTAGAGGTCGAGCGCATTGTCAACCAGATCAGCGCCATGGGCGATCTAGATTTGCTCAGCCGTCAGATGCGTTATGCCCTCGGCAATTTTTCTCCCGCTGCTGCCGAGGCCATCATCCGTCGCCTCACCGCTGCGGCCCAAGCCCCGTTAGAAGAAGCCTTGATTCAGCGGCTGGTGGCGGATTTATCGGCTCAAACCGGCGAGGTGCGCCCGATCGAGCTGCAGGTGGTGGGGGCACAACTGCAGCGGGAAGATATCGACACCCTCGACAAGTATGAATACCTGGGAGATTCCCCCAAAGAAACCCTGGTGCAGCGGTTTCTGGCCTATGTGGTGCGGGACTGCGGCCCCCCCAACGAGCGCCTAGCCTGGGTGGTGCTTTACTTACTCACAGACGAAGACCGAGATCAGCGGCTCTATCGCCCCTTCCGCACGCGAGAAGATCTTGAGTACGAGCTGTCACTATTGGAAATGCCCTTTGAAGGACGGCAGTTGGATTTGGTGCTGTCGATTTTGGTGGGGTCAGGGCTGGTGTTTGAAGTGCCGGAGGAGCCGGAAGATCGCTACCAGTTAGTCCATGACTATCTGGTTAGCTATGTGCGGCAGGAGCAAACTCCGGAGCTGATGGCAGAGTTGAATGCAGCGCGACTGAAGCAGACGAAAACGAGGGATAACGGCTCAGCCTCTTAGGACTGAATTTGGGCGATGCGCTTTAGGATTTGCAGCACGCTACGGAGTTCTGAGTTAGCGGTGAGGGCGGCAAATACCCGTGAGACGCTGTACTGTGGCCCATCAGTTTGGGTGAGTTTGACGAATACGGAGTTATCGCCGTTGGTCATCAGCGCAAAGCTGGGTTTGGTGGGATGGGGGTTGGCCATCAGGTAGGCAAGGGTTTGGGGCAGGGCGGCCCAAACGGAGAGGGCGGTCTTTTTAGATTCCAGCACAACCACCCAAAACTGCTCTTGCAACACGAGCACATCGATGCGGCCTTGCAGGGTCTCTTCTGGGTCGGTGAGGGTGAGTTGGACGCTTGCTTCGGCCCGGACTTTGAAGGGCGGATCATAGAACCCAGCCAGGGTGATGAGTGGGGAGGCAAAAAGGAGGGTGACGGTGCCTTCTAGTAAATGACCTTCGGAGCGTTGATAGAGATAGCGACGACGCAGCTCAGTGAGGCCATTTTTCTCAGCATCGGTAAGTTGAGGCAGGTCGGTGGACCATTCCAAGAAAAATTGCGCGGCTTCGCTGCGAGTCAGGGCAAACCGTTGCTCGGCTTCGGCGAGGGTGGTAATGGCGTCGGTGATGGCAACGGACATGGGGCTGAGATTGTGACTGCATCTAGGGTATCGGTTCTTTAGGCCTATTTCCCTGGCTCCCAGTCTCTAGCTGGGAGGCTATGCCTCTAGGAATGGCGGCGGAGCCGCTGAGGGTACGCTCTAGTCGAAGACTAGGTGCGAGGGGTTATGAGGCGAAGAGCAAACAGGCTTGAATGTCTTCGATTTCTAGATCGGGGAAGTCTTCTAGTATTTCCTGGGGAGAAACGCTATCGGCTAAGGTTTCTAGAATGTCACTGACCCGAATCCGCATCTCGCGAATGCAAGGGCGGCCACCACATTTACCGGGGGTTTGGGTGATGCGTTTGAGTAGGGCAGTTTTATCTGGCATGGCTTTTCCCTATCAATAACTGAATCAATATGACCGTTGCTATGCAGGAGGTGTCTGGTCTAATGCAGGCTGGCTCCAGGGTAGCGGTTGTGGGGGATACCGTTGAATTGGAATGGTTGTGGCTCGGGGGGAGTCCCCATTGCGGCAGGGTGTTGGTAGGCACGGGCATGGCCCTTTGCCCACCCTTGTATCTTAAAAGGTGTGGCAGACCGTCCCACCCTGGGTTGTTAGAAACCGCGTGTAGCTTGGGTCGCCACACATCTAGGCAAGTAACTCGCAAAATCGCCAGGAGCATTAGACTCCGCATCGAGCAAGG
>JBHJIP010000136.1:0-3789 GCA_050043365.1 Leptolyngbyaceae cyanobacterium | reverse complement strand
TGGTGTCGACGGCTCAATGTTGATTATGAGCGCTTACCTGAATCCTCTGAAGCACTCATCTACATCGCCATGATCCGTGTCATGTTACGCAGGTTAGCGTGACGATTTAGACGCTCTACGTGTTTCCAAATATCCTCTAACAGAAGCAGATGAGCAAGGGGGGTACTTGTCTCTTCTGACAACTTTATAACATTACTTGTTCAGTAAGACAACTATGTGCCTGAAGGAATAATTGTGCTTTCATACAATCGGAGCCACTATAAAGGCAAGGTGAAGTGAATAAAACAGTGGATTTCAGGGATGCGCTCAATGAGGTGTTGAGGCAATACGACATCAAGGCCAATGACTTAGCAGCAAGAAGTGGTATTGACGAGGTGCAAATCTCGAAGTTTAGGAATAAGCATAAAAACATGCAGACCCAAAATTTCGAGAGGCTTATAGCGGCCCTGCCACAAAACGCCCGTATGTATTTCTGGTATCTGGTGATGGCAGAAAATACGAACTCGCACCAAGTTGCAGAGGAAGGAGGCAACTACTCTGTCGCTTCCAAGAGCGGCTAAATGTGCGCACAGGAACGCTCAGATGCGCACAGAACGGTGCACAGAATGATGTGCATTTCATAGGTTGGGTGAAGCGCAGCGCAACCCAACTGTCACACTCCACCCGACACCCCGTTACACCGTCACTTTAGACCCCACAAAATTCCACAATTGCAGAAACGTGAATCAGCGAGGTGTTCACGCCTTCTCGCCAGCGCTCTCTCACCACCTCGCACCATGCTCCTTAGCCTAGCCACACTCACCCTCGCCCAGTTTGCGCTCCCGCTCCCCTTTCCCGTTGTCTCGCCCACCTATGCCGAGACTCATCTCTACTGCTACTACGAGGGCATCGAAGACTCCACTATTGACCTGACCTCCATCTGTGGAGCCGCTGCAGGCGCAGCCGTTCCAGCACCAACCGCCACCATTCTCAGTGGCCCGTCCGTAGGCACCACCGGCCTCACTTGCAGCGACTTCAACACCCAAGCTGAGGCCCGCCCGCACATCACCGCAAACCCTGACCTAGACCGTGATGATGACGGCATCCCCTGCGAGTCTCTACCCGTCCGCTAGGCGATCACCTTTCAGCCCTTTAACCCAGTCCCAGGCGATCACCCCACAACCGCTCAACTGGCACACCCCCACCGATCCCAAACCGGCTGATGCTTTTCCGCAGTCGATCCCATCCCTGCTGATCAATCACCCCAAACCGGCCCGCCCGCGCACAACCCCTCAATCACTCACAGGTGGTGCGTTCCGGGTCATCCCACATCAGTCCTCCTCATCCCGCCTAGATCCCATTCCTAGTGATGGATCACAGCGGGTAGAGTGCGCGTTCCCGAAGCCTCGCCGGAGGCCAATCGCACCGCAGAGGTCAGGAGTTTCTCCTTCGGAGACGCTACGCGAACGAATCTCCTATTCTCCATTCTTGGCCATCAAAAATTTAGCTCAGTCACAAATACGCTTTAATACGGATGAGTTTGTCGGAATAAGTCCTTATATTAAGAGCTGTGGTAAGGGTTTGACTCAAATGGCTTAGGTTGAATTCCTGGTTTGAAAGTAGTGATTCCAATTACTTTTTTCCTAGCTAAAGCATCCGTAAAAACCGAATATAAACCTGCTTTCCACCTAATTAAATTCTTTTTTGCTTCGGTGCATCCTGTGGAAATCACAAATCCGATTCAAACTCAATCAATTGTTGAACAGATTTTTGCAACTCGCCGTATCAGTCGTAAAGATCAACAGATATTGATGCAGTTGTTCTCCCAAAGCAGTATTTCTGCGTCGGACAAAGCCAAAATCGATCTCGTTTATGAAGCCCTACAACAAGGGTTATTACGGGTTATTGATTAAAAAGTGTGAGAATTGACGGCGTTGGGTTAGGGCAAATATCCTTGAGACGATAGCTATTTCCAAAAAGCTGACTCCGGTACGGTGGTTTTTGCTGGGGGCAACCCAGTGGATGCAGATTATGGATTTTTCAAGAGATCAGGGTTCCCGTACCTTAGTTGCGTGAAGAGTAGATGGGGGGCTTGGGTCAGGCGATGGCGATGAGGGTCTGGACGGCGTCAAAATCGCTAAGGTGAGGCCGATAAAAACCAGCAATGCCCCGACCCTCTCCAATCGAGTCAGGGATTCTCCCAATAAGATCGCCGCAAACCCCAGCCCAAAGATCGGCACCAGAAGCGAAAACGGCGCGACTCGGTTGGGGGAATAGTGCTGCACCAGATAGGCCCAGAAGCCGAAACAAAGCAGGGACGAAATCAGGCCCGTGTAGAGGATCGCCCCCAGGCCCAGGGGTGTAAGCGATCTCAGCGCCTGCCATTGCCCCGTCTCAAAAATCAGGGAGAGCCCCAAAAGCGGCAAAGGCGGAATCAGCGCCATCCACACCAACAGCCGAAAACCATTGGTGATGCGCGATCGCTTGATGCAGATATTGCCACTGGCCCAGGAGAGGCTAGAGCAAAGCACCAGAGCTAAACCCAAGAGCTGGGTTTGCCCCTCTTGGGCGGCGGCGATCGCCCCCATCCCCGCCAAAGCCAATCCTACCCCCAGCCACTGCTGTGGGCGGGGCACATCCCGCAACAGCACCGTCGAGAGCAGTAGGGTGATCAAGGCTTGGGACTGCACCAAAATCGAGGCTAGACCTGGGGGGACGCCGTAGTTCATGCCGATATAGAGGCAGCCAAACTGCAGCACCCCCATGGCCATGCCTACCGTCACAATCCAGCGCCAGGGCATGTTCTGTCGGGGCAGCAAAAACACGGCGGGGAAAGCAATCACCACAAATCGTAGGGCCGCAAACAACAGTGGCGGAAAGGACCCTAACCCGACTTTGATGACGACAAAGTTGAAGCCCCACAGCACCGCTACCAAGACGGCCATGAGGGTATGAAATGGGGTCATGAATAAGCTTGAATGGGGTCTTCATTCAAATGATGGACGAGAGCGATCGCCATAGGGGCGAGAATAATCCTAAACGACGGGCGGAATCGATTTATTCTGCGGTAGGGGGCGATCTAGGGTAGGTGCTCCAGACGACACCATTCAAAAATCAAAACGCGAGGTAGCCCCGTAAACCAGACAGGAGCAGCCGATGAAACGGCGCGATCTGGACTATGGAGTGATTGCCCTGCTGGTGGGCAGCAGCATTTATGTGTTTATCACCGGGCTGATAGCCGACACCATGGGACTGCACCACTTTGGCTTTCACAGTCAGGTGGGGTACGCCAACCTCCAAAACGCCGCTAACCTTCGGAAAAAAAAGGACCGATGATCTAGGCGGTCTCTAAGTAGGAAGACATAATCAAGTCAGAAATGCTATCTCACAGATAATGCTGCCAATCTGCTTAGAGGCTGTTTGAAAAGTTCTCTGGATCTCGTTTGACGATATGGATTACCCGGCACTGGTCTCTTAACAGGTGATATCCTGAAACCCTCTTGTGGTCAATAGCTCATAGGTTGAGATAGGCCGATTGCAGTATCCCATTTGCAATAGCCCTCCGGGCATGGCTTCGCTAGAGCTGGCGTCTTGTTTTTGCCCAGTCCCCAGTGAGGTCTGACCCAGTTGTGGATCAAACGCTGTACATCCAAAACCCGCTGTAATGCCTCAACGCGTTTGGCATACAAGTTTTGCCGTCGTCGGTAGGCGCTCGCTCGTCGCCTGAGCGCTGCATTCTGCGCCACCCTGCGGGAAGGCTAACGCCTACATTGTGATTGGCATGAATCTCATGCTTAGGGCTAATGAAGG
>JBHJIP010000135.1:0-41055 GCA_050043365.1 Leptolyngbyaceae cyanobacterium | reverse complement strand
GCATTCGAGGTTCCTCGGGTGCTGGGGTTCAGGCGTTTGCCCTTCCGATCCTCCCCGCCAACCCCCAGGGGAACGGTGTAATTCCCAGTAAATACACCGGTTGTTTAGGGGAAATTCGCCGCCGGCCCCGTGGCCAAGGTGTTCCGACAAAAGGTAACCCCACAGCCCTAATGGAGGCCTGCCAGTCAAACAGCAATGTGGTGCTCGGGGGCAGTAGCGACATGGGCTTTATCTTCCCGCAGTTGCATCCTGGTTTCGATGCGATGTTCTGCATTGCCAAGTTGATCGAGATGCTCACCATTCAGGAGCACACCCTAGGGCAAATTTGGTCAGAACTGCCCCGCACGGCCTATCGCTCTCAAACCCTGCGCTGCCCTTGGACCATTAAAGGGGCGCTAATGCGCTACATGGTCGAAAGCACATCCCAAGAGAATCTGGAACTTGTAGATGGGGTTAAAATCATAGACCGTAATCATGATGGTTGGATTTTGGTGTTACCCGATGCAGGTGAGCCGTTGGTTCATATCTTTGCAAGCAGTGAAGACCGCGACTGGGTTGAAACTGCCTTGCAGGACTACCGGACCCGTGTTCAAGGGTTCATCGAGCAAGAACAAGGCATCCATTACAAAGTTGAGGAAGGGGTCCGATGAACCAATGCATGCTGATGGCGGAAATTATCAGTGCTCCCCAGTTGCGCTATACCCAAGACAATCAAACGCCTATCTCTGAATTTACCGTGGTGTTTCCAGGGTTGCGGGCAGAAGACCCTAGTCAACAAATAAAGGTGGTGGGCTGGGGCAATTTAGCTCAAGAGATCCAGGAGCGTTATGCCAATGGCGATCGCGTGCTTTTAGAAGGGCGATTGTCCATGAATACCGTTGATCGCCCTGAGGGCTTCAAAGAAAAGCAAGCTGAAATGACCGCTCAGCGCATTTATAAACTCAGTGATCTGGGTACTTCACCAATGGCAGCACCTGAGGCTCCTAGCGTGACGGCCTCAGCACCAGAGGGTTCTGCCCCAACCACGCCAGCACCGACACCGTCCGCCCCACAGGAAGCGGAGGTTGACTACGACGATATTCCGTTTTAGAACCTCATCCAACTCTCGCTTATGTGCAGCCCCATTGCCACTACTCCTGGTGATGGGGTTTTTACAATGAGGACGCCCTCTCTTTCAGAAACAGGCTTAGAGGGTGTTTGACAAGGGGGTAAGCCAGTCTTGAACGATACCGGAGCCCATCAGTAGGATAGCCGGAACCCTGATCCTACCGTCACTCTTCTGGGTAATCCATGTCGCTAAAAGAAGTCCCAAGAACTTTTCAAACACCCTCTTACAGGCAATATTGAGTTGACGCTAAAAGCTGCCGGCAATGTTCGGGAGACTGCATCTCAAGCTGATATCTAAATACCTTGGCGAATGCCGCTTCAACTAACGGTTGAACGATCTCAACCGTAATCCCAGGCAAAAATTCTGCCAAGCTGCCTACGGCGCGATCGCGCAACCCGCATGGAACAATTTGCTTGAATCCAGCCAAATCAGGGCATACATTCAGTGCAAAGCCATGCATCGTAATCCAACGGCTAACCTTAATTCCAATGGCTGCAACCTTGCGCTCTTCGAGCCAAACACCCGTTAGGCCCGACAAGCGCTCTCCCCGCAAACCAAGTTGCGCTAGCGTCTCGATCAAAACGGCCTCAAGTTGCCGCATATACCAATGCAGATCAAGCCGGTGATGGTGAAGATTCAGAATCGGGTAACCCACTAATTGGCCAGGACAGTGATAAGTCACCTCACCACCCCGCTCTACCCGCACTAAATCAGGTTGCATTGCACCCGGCGTAAAGTTCACAAAGTTTAGGCTGGCTCCCTGCCCCAGGGTATAAACTGACCAATGCTCTAGCAGCAACAAGACATCCGACAAGTGCGAATCGACCCGGCGGTCTTGAATTAACCGCTGCTGCAATGCCCACACCTCAGCGTAAGGGCGCAATCCTAAATGACAAACTTGGCAAGTTTTCAATTTAGCTTCTTGCAACCGTAATGTTCGTGAATTCAACGTACTTTTTTAATCCTTAGAATCAAGAATCATCAATCGATGCAAAGGATCCTAAAGGCTAATGTTGTCCAGAATACAAGGTGTTAGGGTGAGAGCAGAAGCCGAATTTCCGTAGGGAGACTGCTTTATGAAACTCGTGATTCAAGGCAAAAACATTGAGATCACAGATTCCATCAACCATTACGTACATCAAAAAATTGAGAAGGCGATTAGCCACTTTAAGCACCTGACAAACGAGGTAGATGTTAACCTCTCAGTCGCTCGTAATCATCGAATTACCCCTAAGCAGTCTGCAGAAATAACCCTCTATATCGATGGTGCCGTTGTACGGGCAGAAGAAAGCAGCGAGAATCTATACGCCAGCATCGACCTGGTTGCTAGCAAAATTACTCGACAACTGCGTCGCTACAAAGAAAAGCGCAATGATCGTAGCTTACATTCCGTAAATCCCCTCAAGGAGGACTTTACGATTGACATTGCACCCATAGCGGACGTGGATGACGTTTTGCAACGCAAGTCTCCCCAACTCCCAGAGGCAGTCGTTCGCTCAAAGTATTTTGCAATGCCGCCGATGTCTGTACAAGAAGCATTGGAACATTTAGAGCTAGTCGATCATGACTTTTACATGTTCTTAAATGCTGAAACCGATAGCATTTGCGTTATTTATGAGCGCAATCATGGAGGCTACGGGCTCTTACAGCCTCGGCTTGCGGGTGATGTCCACACAAAGGGGCAAGCCGCCCATCGGAAAACAAAACTGGCAACATTAAGCCATGCTGCCGCACTCTAGAGAGGTCTACATATTTGCCCAGTGAAGCTCTTGAGACCACTGCTTCTCAAGTAACCAGCAAGTATGCCTAATTAAGCACAATTGAAGCTGACCTGATACTCAAAAGACCTCCCACGATGGGAGGTCTTTTGAGTATCAACCATAAGCTATGTGGACATATTACATAGCGCTATGCCTGTTGTTCTGTAGAACGGCAAGATGCCAGTTAGACAACGCCCTCGCTTCTTTTAGCCTTGGGTAGAAATTGATTCTAGTAATGGGTTGAGTTGATCCTGGCGCTCCAATGCATACAGGTCATCACAACCACCAATATGGTGGTCACCAATAAAAATTTGAGGGAGCGATCGACGACCATTAGCACGCTCAGCCATTTCGGCACGAGCCGCCTCATCACCGTCAATGCAGTATTCGGTATATTGAACCGACTTACGATCTAGCAAGCTCTTAGCACGAATACAGAAAGGACAGTAAGTCCAAGTGTAAATTTCAATCATGGTTTAGCGCTGAATTGGAAGTTGCACTTCCAAAGCCGGTTTATCTTTTCCTAATTCTAACCTTGGGAACCTGGCAAATTGTAGCCTGACTGGCATCTCGCTAGTTCAATCATCTAGGCGACTCTGCAAAGGCAGTCGCTATTAAGGATTGTGGATATTGGCCCATTAATTCAAATGCACAGTGCAGGTCTGCGTGCCAACCTTAACGAGATCACCCTCAATTAGCTTTCGCCCCCGTCTTGTTTCTAAAATGTCATTGACGCGTACCGCGCCAGACTGGATCAAAAACTTGGCTTCACCACCCGTCTGAGCCAGTTGTTGCCATTTTAGAAACTGATCTAGCTTGATAAAAGACTTATGTTTTGGCACAACCATGGACTGAAACACTCAAGAAATGTAAACTCATCTTTCGTTAAATCGTAGATGCTTTCAAAGTCCTCAACAACTCCCCAGAAAGTCTTCCAAACTTCTTACGATGAGGAGAACTACACTAAACACATGCCCTCGATTTTTCAGCTCTAATGTCAAACTCTTCTGATCAGAGCGACTCCTGTTGGCAAGCTTTATTGCATCATCGTTCTCAGTTACAACAGTTCAAAAGAGAACTACCAGAACCTGTCAAGGTATGGCTCGGCCATTGCGAGTGGACGCTTGTTCCAGAGGCGGGGCATAACGGCATGACTTTAATTGTGATTAGACAACCGGAGCGCATCACGCTACGCAACCCCTTACTGCGCCGACTTGCGGCAATTGCTCAGGTCTATTGGGGAGCTTCAGATTTTTCGCTATTCTCCGCTGAGTCTCCTGAACCGGTACGGGTATTGAGCCAAACCTTACTTGACCTAGGGCAACGTCGCTTTTAGTTGAGTTTTAGGGCACTCACAGGCACTTCTTCCCAAGAACTCACCGTACGCAGCAGGGCAACCCAGCCTGCTTGTCTTTGTTCAATCGTCAGGTTGTCTTGAAAGGTACGGTGGCAATCCTGAGCCTGTTGTTCATCGACACAAGCGATGCAAGCGTAGAGAATCCCGCAGGGATCAATTTGCTCATTTACCCAAATCATTTGATCCATCATGGAGTTCTTTAGTGTCTAGCAATCATGATGCAGCTTGAGCAGCCATGCACTTCGTGCTCAGGCGCATCATGGCAAATGTTGCCAATCCATTTGCTTAGGATGCAGCCGCAGCTTGGGACACATCCCCCGAAAAGCTCGTGATGATTTGTCGCATTTCGGCGATCGCCTGCAACTGATGATCACTGGCTTCTTGGAATTTAGACAATGAGGCTGAGGCTTCGTCTAGGCGCTGCCTCAAGTTTGTCAGCGCCTCCTGAAAAGGAGACACGAGGGTATCTCCTACCTCCTTGCGTCCCTCAACCACAGCCAGATTATGCTTCTGAGCTTGCAGCTCACCTTCTGCCTGTAAAATCGCTTCGCGCTCAGTAGCCTGCTTTTGCACCAGTTCTTCAACTGTTTGCTTCAACGTCTCTATCACCCCTTGAATTTCTTTTACCTCATCCTCAACGGACTGAATCTCTTCCGAGGTTGCTTGGCGTAGGGCATCAATCTGAGACATCACAGGTTCAAGATCGATGGCACTTACCGGATTTTCCTCGGCAACCAGACCTTGACGACGCCTCAGAACAGCCTGGTGCTGAGTCAGCACCTCTTCTCTTTCAAGCAGATTACGCCGTTGGCCAACTAGGGTCTCATTCAACATTTGGTAGCGATCTTGCTCATCCGCCAGCTCGGTTTCAAGCTGAAGTCGGTCATATTCGCTCGCCGCCTCAATTTTTTGCTTTAGCTCATCTATCGCTTCTTGCTCTAAGTTCAGCTCTTCTTCCTGGTCATTCACAAAGCGAGAAACCTTATCAAGGTCTTTCTCTAAATCTGTGACTACGCTCTGTAAGGCGTCCAGCTCCATCGCCTCTAGTGCCGCCACGTCTACTTTATTGCTCAAACGCACTTTATCCGTGGTGTTGAGCAAATCATAGACTTGCTTATATAACCCACTCTGGGTCTGCAGGTGTTGGGAGAGTTGCTGAACGCGCGTCTGCTTGATCGTCAGCAACTGTTGCTTGACTTTCAGTTCAGTGCGGCGATCGCCCAAGTTACTTTCAGAGGTGTGCCAATCTTGCCAGCGGGTAGCCATCGCACCAGCATCTTGCTCAATCTGGCTTTGCAAGGACTCCAGATTGGCTTGCTGCTCTGATAGGGCAGTTTGTTGCTCAGAGACCGCCGTATTTTGCTGATCCATCACCTCAAATGCGAGGTTGAGCTGCTCCCGAACTTCTTCCGTCGGGGTCACTGCACCCATGAGTCTATCCAAGGCATCTTGAATCTGCTGCATTTGGCCTTCATCTAGCCCAGCAGTCTGCAGCTCATCTTCTTTACGTTCTTCAAAGCGCCGAATTTCGCCGTTCAGGTGTGCCCAAGCGCCCTCTAATTCTTGAGTCTTGCGCTCTAGTTCTTGCTTAAGCTGCTCCAGCTCTCCTTGGGAACCTTCCAACTCTTGCCGTTGGGACTCTAATTGTTCAACATCAGCTTCAGCTTGCTCGACCTGTTCTTGCCGGGTTTCTAACTCAAGCTCTCTTTGGTTGAGCGCTTGGCTTTGAAAGGTCAGAGACTGCTTCCACTGCTCAATTTCTTCTTCCTGAGCTTTAAATTTCTTACTTTGACTTGAGAAGTTCTGCAAAATGCCTACAAGCGGACGACCCGCATCGTAATGGCGTTGTACTTGGCGATTGTTGCTATTCGTCTCAACCATCACCAATGCACCGGCATTGTAGGTGGCATCGTCAGGTGCCGCCAAGACTTCATCCCCAGGGACGGCTGTCCAGGTTTCTCCTCTCTGACAGGCAAGTAACTTAAATTCTGCCTTACCGCTACCTATGAAACCGCTCTTTTTTTGTACTTCAGCCAGATAAAGCACGCCGATCGTCCTCATTCCATCGCGATAATTACCAGGCTATGTGAAGCCTCAAGGGTTTCCTGTACTTGAGCCCACAGGCGACCCAGGTAGATGGCATCAACAATGACCTAACCATACCCAACCTGTAAACTCGGCATGATTGATTGAGAGTAGTTTAGCCCATGGTTCGTAATCTATGGTGCCCTTAAACTAACGCATGTTTTGTGCAAGTGACTGATTCAGATTTGAAATTTGGGGATATGGATCAACTTGGTCTATCTCCAGCAAATAGACTTTCACCTCGTTAATCTAGCGACGTGTGATAACGTGTGGCATCTGCATCAGGATGTCGGCGTTTGATACCCACTCTCGCTCAACCTTAAACCAGGCTCTACACACACAAACCGGTCATGCTCAAGAGGGCAATTGATCGCTTTTAAAGCCAACCAATGAACGCATAACTATGAAGCTTGAAGGAAAGAAAAGACGATAGTGGTGCACATTCGCATCATTGTATTGATGGTAGTAGCCACCCATGGCAATAGCTGCCATGGGTCCTGAGGACCACACCTCATTATTTTTAAAGCGTATGCAGGGCCAACTGAGCGAAATTGATATCCGCAGTATTTTGCAGCTCATTGAGCTAGGGCAACGCACGGGAGAGCTTTATGTGGAAGCTTACCCAACAGGACACATAGGCGATCGCCCCGTGACCAGCGCTGCGCTACCTCAAGCCTGGCTCCTTTTTCTTTTGAATGGCCAAATCATCTATGCCGGCACCACCAGTGGTCGTTTAGACCGGCTGCGGGATCATCTCCATCGATATGATCTGGCTAGCGCTCTAGATCAGATCAACGCCAGCGCGAGCGAATCCTTTAACTCCCCTGAATACGGACATCTGTGGGCCTTGCTGGAGCAGCATGTTCTGACGCCTGAGCAAGGGCGGGTAATTTTGCACAGCATGGTTTGTGAGACCTTATTTGATCTGCTGAGTCTACATCAAGGCACCTTCATCTTTAAACTCAGCTCAGCCTTAAGTCCCCAACTCAAACGCTTTCAAAGCGGACCTTTGGTTGCCAGCATTACTCAGCAGATTCAGGAATGGAAACAGTTTTACCCGCATATTCAGTCCCCTCACCAATGTCCTGTCATGGCTGATCAGGGGGATATTGAGATCCCGGCAACCCAGCTCCAGACTTTACGCCCTTGGATTGACGGGAAAACCTCAATTCAGCAAATCGCTCGCTACCTCAACTGCACAGTGGTTGAAGTGGCTAAAAGTCTTTACCCCCATGTCCGACAAGGCGTCATGCAGTTTCCCCATGAGATCTTGCCGATGACTCAGCCTCCTGAAATGGAATCCTGGGAGGAAACAAGGGTGCCTCGGGTGGTTTGCATTGATGACGGTGTTGCCATTCGTGAGGCGGTTGAACATATCTTGATCGAAGAAGGCTATGAAGCCACCTCCATTGGCAACCCTCTTAGGGCACTGAGCTTACTGTTTCAGCTTCAGCCAGATCTAATTTTGTGTGACATTGCCATGCCAGAACTGGAAGGGTACGAGTTGTGTGCCATGCTGCGCCAAGCCAGTGATTTTCGGCAAACGCCGATCGTCATGCTGACGGGTAAAGATGGTTTTATTGACCGCGTCAAAGCTCGCATGGCAGGCGCAACTGACTATTTGACAAAGCCCTTTGGGGCTAAAGAGCTGTTGACCTTAGTGGAAAAATACGTAGGTTTAGGCAATCCTCAACGACTCGAACCCGACCAGCTCTTGAGCGATGCCATTCAAAAAGATCCCGAGCTGGAGTCAGGTGTTAATCCAACCCGATAGATGCGCGCCAAGCATTAGATGCATGCCACGCATTTATGGAGCGGCTTGCCTAAAACCCAAACAGGCATTGCTCAGGCTAGCTCTCATTGATGACGGCTTCTACTATCGGTAACAGGGGGCCAAGTTGCTCTTGGCCATTCACGGCCAAATCACTATGGCACAGGGTGATGCGCTCAGTGACACGCGCCAACAGATCACGCACAATCCGCTCCAAGCGAGCTTCATGGACCGCTTCCAAAAATGCCAGCGTCCAAGGGCGGCCAGACCCTTGTTTCAAGAAGATGGGATATCCAAACAGGGCATCTGTACCGGTAAGCCAGCGAGGTGAGCCGGCATCGAGCCAAAGCTGCCAGCGATGACTCAGGCGCTGAGAACGATATTGAAACACTGTGGATAAAATCACGCCCTGCTGATTGCGGTTCAGGGGTTTCACCGGAAAGGGGTTGGCCGTCACAATACCTTGATGTAACAGGGTGAGAAATCGCTCTTCTGGAGGGCTAAGGGGCTCGGTCTTTGAGCGTTGCTGCTGCAAACGGCGCTCAACCTCCCAAAAGTGCTGCGCAGTTTCCATCAGTTCTCTTAGGGCTGCCAGTTGGTCATAGGGCAGCACCCCGGGCCATAAGAAAGTATTGATGGCGCGATCAAGCAACATCACTGGGCTGGTCAGCAACCGTTGCTGGCGAGCCTGCTGTTGACTGGCAATCCATTCACGCAGCCGATCATAGGCTTCAACGGCTTGGTAACCCAGGCGATCCCAACGGGGAAATTCAGTGGCGGCTAACAACTGGGGCTGGGCTTCATCGGGGTAAAAACAATGATCAACGAGCAACTCAGCCCTTACAGGATCAATGTGCACCCGATCAACCCAGCCTTGGGCTGGATCACCCACAGCCCTTTGACTGAATACAATCAGCATTTCAGCCACGGCTGCAGGGTCAAGATGCCGCCCTAACCCTGGATACACAAACGGCATGAGGGTGAGAATGGCACGAATCAGCGGGCTACTCACAAGGGGGCGCTGGTCATTTAAAGACTCAACTGGAATGCCTTGGCTCATCAACAGCTCTGCTAACGTATAGCGGGCGATCGCATCAAAGCCGGGGCCAATCACTGCAATTTCCCTAGGATGTAACCCTTCATCCTGAATTCCCGTGATCACAGCAGCGGCTGTTTTTCGCAGCAGTTCTCCACGGGAGGTCGCCTGAATTGCCTGCACAGCATCGAGGGAAGTGGGTAGAACAGACGGATCCTGTACTGCCTGTACCCAGTCCTCAGCCCATGCCGCCAAACTGTTTTCAGCAGTTGATATCAACGTTTCGGTTGTCGTACATCGATGTTGCAAAGCCATGAGCGCCTCTGGATCAGCCCCGACCCCAATGCGCACTTTGCCATCGGGGTTCCATGTCGCGACACCGGCGATGCCCAAATTGAGCCAGGTCTCAACTACCGCTTCAAAAATACGCGGGTACTCATCCAGATCGTCGATACCAAAGCCTTGAAAACGCTGGAGCAGCTTATCTTGATAGACCGGATGGTGCAGCAAATGCCGCCAATACAGCTCAGTCGTGACGCCATAGGTCAACAGACCTTGCCCTAGGCAGCGATCGCGCCATTTCTCTATCGCCTGTCCGATCGCCTGCCAGGTTTCGGCTGGGGCCAGCCCAGGGGGAATCCCTTCGGGCAGCATCGTCGCTAAATCTTCAGAGGGAATGGCAGCCTGGGCCGCGAGCTGCAAAAAATCCAGCGATCGCCGAACAGTCTGTTGGGTTGTCCATCCCGGCACCGTCATCATCCCTTGCTCAAGGTCAGCCTGCCAAAATTGCAGGGCTAAATCCTGCTCTGTTTCTGGCCGTAGATGGAGCGGAAACTGCGGGTTGAGACCGAGGGACTCTACCAGGAGTGGCCAAAATAAAACCACTTCATTTTGAATGAAGCCGATCGACGTTGCCGTGGTGATGGGCAATTCGACCGGTAAGTCAGTCGTAATCCGATCTTCTAGAGTGAGGCGGTTATCTCCATTGGCGGCCAGACATAGAAAAACGGCCCCAGATAACCGGGGACGACTCGACCGTTGGAATTGGGTGGCCATATGGGCCAGCAAACGGCCCGTTTTGCCACTTTGGGCCGGACCTTGAATCCAAGTAAAGTCGGGGACCATGGCCATAGCCTATCGCGATCAGCCCAGGTATTTCGGCAAATTTTAGTTTGATCCGGGCAGGCGCTCAGAACCTCCGTCGCCCGCGCCCCGAGGCCAGGCATCTCCCTGGCAATTCCTGAGCGGTGCTGGCCAAGGTGGGACTTAGCCATAACAATAGAGAGGCAATCTTCAGGCGGGTCAAGGATTCAAAGGCTAATGGCACGAGTGACGCAGCGAAAAGGTCAATCTGCACTGCGATCGCGAGAGCTCCTGGCCTACTATCGCCAAGTCAGCAATGCCCTACTGACCGTTGTCGATGTGGAAACCACTGGCTCCTTACCCTACCGTGGCGCTCGGGTGATAGAGGTTTCCGTCTTGCAGGCGAGTTTGGCAGAGGGCATCCAGCATCAAGAAACCCACCTGATTAATCCGGGGGTACGGGTCCCCAAGATGATCACCCGGGTGACCGGCATTAACCAATCTATGGTCAATCAGGGCACCTTTCCGGAGACGGTGTGGCCTGACTGTTTGGGCCTTCTGGAACAAGGCACCCTGACCGCCCATAATTTGGAATTTGATTATGGGTTTTTACAGGCCGAGTACCGTCACCTCGACCATCGCTATCAGAGACCGGCCATGGAGCGATTTTGTACCGTACTCTTGTCACGGCTACTCCTGGCTGATTTACCGTCCCGGAGCCTACCGAAGCTAGTGGTTCACTTTGGCTTTGATGTCGGCCCCTCCCATCGGGCTGAGGCAGATACAAAAGCCTGCTGGCTCTTAGCCGAGCTGCTCTTACGGCAAATTCAAGATGAGTCAGATGATGCGCTCATCAAGCGCTTTGGCCAGCAATGGATTCGTTTGGTGGATGCAGCCACAATTTTGGGCTATTCCCAGACCGTGACCCAGCAGCAGCTAGAAGCCGCTGGCATCGACAGTCGCTTTTCGAAGCGCAAAAATTATCCGCTCTACCGGCGTCGAGATGTTGAAGCCATTGCGGGCGATCGCACCGGCGAGCAACTCTCTATGCTGTAGAGGTATTTCAGCTTTAGAGGCCATCTATGCGATCTCGCCGATGCACAGCGCTCACCGATCAGCGAAACATGCTGCTGACAGAACTCTCTTCATGAATTCGCCAAATCGCTTCGCCAATCAAATTTGCCACTGAAAGGGTCTTCAGTTGAGGAAAGAGCTTTTCCTCAGTCATGGGAACGGTATTGGTCACGATCACTTCTTCAAAAGGCCCCCCCGCTAGGCGTTCAGTTGCAGGGGGCGAAAAAACCGGATGGGTGGCACAGGCATAGACAGCCCGAGCCCCTTCACGGCGCAATAATCGACCGCCCTCACAAATCGTACCGGCGGTATCAATCATGTCATCCACAAGCACTGCCGTTTTACCGCGAATGTCCCCAATCAAGTTCATCACTTCGGCCACATTATGGGCCTGACGGCGCTTGTCAATGATCGCTTAAGGGGCGTCATGGAGTTTTTTAGCAAAGGCACGGGCACGGGCAACCCCACCCACATCTGGGGAAACCACCACCAAATCTTGAATATTCTTGGCGGCGATGTAGTCAATCAAAACCGGTGAGCCGTAAACATGATCGCAGGGAATGTCGAAGTAACCCTGGATTTGGGCAGAGTGTAAATCCATCGCCAGCACCCGATTGGCCCCAGCCTGGGTCATCAAGTTAGCGGCTAGCTTAGCGGTAATTGATTCTCGACCAGCCGTTTTTCGATCAGCGCGGGCATAGCCGTAATAGGGCATCACCGCGGTAATTTGACGGGCTGAGGCTCGACGGCAGGCATCGATCATAATCAGCAGCTCCATCAGGTGGTCGTTCACCGGATAGCAGGTGGGCTGGATCAAATAAACGTCACAACCTCGAATCGATTCCTGAATCTGGATGTACAGCTCCCCATCAGCAAAACGCTTACGCACCATCGGCCCTAAGTCGAGACCCAGATAATGGGCCACTTCTCGCGATAGGGAGACGTTGGCCGAGCCAGAAAACAGTTTAAGTCGGGTATTTTCGCTGAGAGGGGGGAGCGTCGCTTGGATTGGCAAAGTTGCAGCGCGAATCACAACAAGCCCTCAGAGTTTCAGATCACTAGCAATGCTAGCACCCCCTTTGAAAATGCCGTCATCATGTTTGTCCTGAGGAAGTTTATGTAAAGCAAGCATGAATATCAGATAAAGCTGCGGTAAAGGGCTGCAACACTATCGTGCGATTCATATCCGTTCTGCAACATTTTGCGCTGCAACAACCATGGCTTGGGGTTCCCCATCAGAACTCATCCAGTAGCCACTCAGAGCTGCGTTCCCCCAAATCGAGCAAGATGCTCACGGCCTTGCCCAAACGAGGCCGCTCTCGGGTTTGGGCGATCGCCTCGCGGACGACTTCAGCCTGCCCCCAAGCCACTAGATAAGTGGCAATACCATTCAGGTGCTCCACATACTCTGCTTCCGTCAGCGGAAACGAGACTTGCTCTAAATAGCGCCACATCACCTGCAAGAAAACCTGACCTTGCTGGCGGCGAAACTGCACATCAAAGGCATAGCCCCACTTATTCACAATCAGTGCCTGCAACTCTGAACCTGTCATCAGCCAATTTTCCAGTACAGGGTTAACATTTTTTAACAATTTTTTGAGGGCATGGTTCCGTATTAATCGCGTCCTTAGCGTACAGGCATCTTAGTCCCTCAAAAAGCCGCCCTAACAGCGGCCATTGCCACACCAGTTCCGCGCCTCTAAAGCCATCCCACGTCACTCCTACTGCGCCCTCTCAGTAAGAGTGACGTTGATCAAAGGTCTTGCTAACAGGGGATTACACCTTCAAAGAACGCGCTGCGATACAGGGGATGCAATAATACTGCATGGATATCTGCAAACTTATGTGACAGCTATCTCATCAAAGGTTTTCCCTTTATGGGCTACCTCAGTCGTTAGCGGTTATCAGGGTTTGTTGCTCCTGTTGGGCGGCTCTTTAGCATCCCTATATATTTTGTAGTTTTACCGAACGGAATACTCGGCTTGGAATATGACTCAAGCGTCTGGAATGTCTGATGTCCCCGATTTGGGACGCCGTCAGTTTATGAATTTACTCACCTTCGGCGCAGCAGCAGGCACCGTTGGCGGGATGTTATATCCAGTAGTCCGCTACTTTGTGCCCCCTTCCAGTGGTGCAGGTGGCGGCGGCACCCTCGCAAAGAATTCACTGGGCAATGATGTGGTTGCCAGTCAGTTCCTGGCAGAAAATGCAGTCGGTGCTCGGGTCTTAGTACAGGGCCTGAAGGGAGACCCCACTTATCTGGTGGTCACCGATGATGGCAGTCTCGAAACCTACGGCATTAATTCTGTGTGCACCCACCTAGGTTGTGTGGTGCCCTGGAACGCCAGTGAACAGAAATTTATGTGCCCTTGCCACGGCTCTCAGTACGATGCCACCGGCAAAGTGGTTCGTGGTCCGGCACCACTCTCTTTGGCGCTTGCCCATGCAGATGTCACGGATTCCGACCAAGTTTCTCTGTCTCCTTGGACTGAAACGGACTTCCGAACTGGCGATGAGCCTTGGTGGGCCTAATTGACCAGCCTTGTTCTTTTGGGTCATTGGTGACCCGCTGTGTTATTTGATTCTGTGTTGATGGCTGATACCCCAATGAAGATACGCGTGTTGTTAGGCCGTTTTTCGAGCCATTGTTTGCGGTGGCTGTCGTCCCTTCGGGCGAGTGGAACCGCGATCGCAGCGATGGCAATTTTGATCGTCGGTAGTTTGGCCCTACCCCAACCTGCCCAAGCCTATCCGTTTTGGGCTCAAGAAAATTACGAGTCGCCTCGTGAAGCTACAGGCCGAATTGTTTGTGCCAATTGCCACCTGGCCGCCAAGCCCACTGAGATTGAAGTGCCTCAGTCGGTTTTACCCGATACCGTTTTCAAAGCGGTCGTGAAGGTTCCCTATGACCTCGATAGTCAACAAGTTTTAGGGGATGGCAGCAAGGGTGGATTGAATGTAGGGGCGGTCTTGATGCTCCCGGATGGCTTTAAGCTAGCTCCCCCTGATCGCATCCCCGAAGAGATTAAAGAAGAGGTGGGCGGGACTTACTTCACGCCCTACTCTGCAGAGAAAGACAACATTTTGTTGGCCGGTCCTCTGCCAGGTGAGCAATATCAAGAGATTATTTTCCCAATCCTTTCCCCTGATCCAGCGACCGATAAGTCTATTTCCTTTGGTAAGTACTCAGTCCATGTGGGCGGCAACCGGGGACGCGGCCAGGTTTATCCCACCGGTCAAAACAGCAACAATAATGCTGTGAATTCTCCTGTGGCTGGAACCGTTAGCCAAGTTGCGGCTTTGGATGCCGGTGGATATGAAGTCACCATCCAACCTGACGGTGGGGATGCTGTGGTTGCAGCTGTGCCTGCGGGTCCTGAAATGGTGGTGTCTGAGGGCGATACTGTCGCTGCGGGTACACCCCTAACCACTAATCCTAATGTGGGTGGTTTCGGACAAGTGGATGGTGAAATCGTGCTGCAAAGCTCTGGCCGCATTAAAGGGCTAATTGCTTTCATCTTTGGCGTCATGATTACTCAAATCATGTTGGTCTTGAAGAAGAAGCAAGTGGAGCGGGTTCAAGCGGCAGAAGGTCTTAGCCTCTAAACGCTGTCACCAGCATCAGCATTCATAAACGCTTGCAAAGCGGGGTCTTATTGACCTCGCTTTTTTATGTGGGCTCAGCTCAAACACAGCCCCTGTGAGGTTTCTCTCGTTAGGGCCGCAACCCAAACGTTTTAAGAACGCTTTTAAAGTGGCATAGCCAAGGCTACAAAGCTTACGGTATTGGTTGCAAGCCGGTATAGCCCACAATCAAATTCAAGTCCTGGCACCAGATCACCAACGATTGATAGTGCTCAACTTCGATTCCCACCGGCAGTTCATATCGCTGCATGCCCGCAGCCCATTGCAGAGGACCTAAATTTAGCTCGTGATTGTCCATGAGCGCCTGTTGAGACGGCATGGCTGACCGACTCAGCACCAATTCGAGGTCAAGGGTCTGCTCCATCCGCGTAAATGAGTTATGGAATTCGAGTACATATCCGCCGTCAGTTTCAATGATACGCGCACCAACCTCTGAAGGGTTCGACAGTGCTGCTGCATTGTTCAGGTTATCCAACCCACTGAGGCTGGCAATCGCAATTCCAGGCTGCCATGGCTGAGCACTCTTGATAGCGGCGGACATACTGATTGCATTAAGCAACACTATCACTGGTGTTAGCCCTGACAAAAAACTACAGAGAATCAGTTGCCGGATTTCCATCGGTCATCCTTCCCTAAAGTGCAGAACAGGTCATGACCTGACCCTCATTTGCATTGTGATTAGGGGGGCTGATAGCCCACTGATGAACAGTTAAGAGTATTACTGGGAAATCTCAGTGAACCAATGCCTTCTTTCTCAGATAGGGCTCAGTTAACCGCCGTTGAATCGCAACGGTCTACTATGATTGCCTTAGCCCCAGTTGGGGCTATGTATAGTCACGGCCCACAACATCGCCATGGTTGCCGAGGAGGCACTTGCTCTTTTGGACCGGCTACTGCCGGAATATGGACTGAACAATCTTCAGGAAACGGTTTTTTGCCAAGTCTGGGAAGGCAAAACCTACGCTGAAATTGCCAATGCCTATAGCTATGAGCACAGCTATATTCGCGATGTGGGATTCCGGCTTTGGCAACAGTTGTCAGAGGCTCTGAGCCAGAAAATTTCAAAGAGCAATGTCAGAGCGGTTTTAAGTCGCTATGCCCGTAGCGAACAAATTGCATCCCCACCGCAGCGCTTGGACTTGACTCGTCAAAGCGAAGATCGTCCCCCTTTGGAATGTCCGACGGGGCCTGTACCGCTGCATTCGCCCCTTTATGTGGAGCGTCCCCCAATTGAGATCCAAACTTACCAGGAAGTCCTCCAGCCGGGCAGTTTAATTCGGATTAAAGCGCCCACCTTTCGGGGTAAAACCTCGCTACTGCGACGACTTTTGGTCCATAGCCAAGTTCAAGGTCTCAAAACCGTAAGCCTCAGTTTTCATCGAGCCGATCGCGCCATCTTTAGCGATATTGATCGGTTTTTGCGATGGCTCTGTGCAAACCTCAGCTATCAGCTTGGCGTCGAGCCCCGCCTCAATGATTATTGGAATGGGGATCTGGGCAGCAAAGTCAGTTGCACCATTTACATTGAAGAATATTTGTTGGCCCAATTTGAGGCCCCTGTGGCGATCGCCCTGGATGAACTTAACCTTTTGTTCGCCTTCCCCCAGCTTTGCAGTGAGTTTTTCCCACTCTTGCGCACTTGGTATGAGGATTCTAGAGAATCGGCCCCATGGCAGCGCCTGCGATGGGTTCTGGCTTACGCTACGGAAGTCTATGTTCCCCTTCAAATCCATCAATCTCCCTTCAACGTGGGTTTAGCGATTCGGCTACCTGAATTCACGCCCGCCCAAATTGTGGATTTAGCCCAGCGCCATGGATTAGACAGCAGTACCATTGAGCGTCTAGACCCTTTCGTTCAAATGATTGGTTGTTGCCCTGGTCTAGTCAGGATGGCGTTATTTCATCTCGCCCAAGGCACAGTTTCGATAGCACAACTCATTCGTGAAGCCCCCACCCTGGGCGGCATTTATAGTAACCACCTCCGCCAATTGTTAGCGGCTCTATCGCCCCATCCTGCCCTCCAAGCCGCCTATCAAGCCATCGTCACCGCCCCGGAACCGATCTCCCTGGACCCCGTTATGGCCTATCGTCTGGATAGTTTAGGTCTGATCAAGCTCAACAGTAACCGGGCCGAACCAGCCTGTGATCTATATCGCCAGTATTTTGCGGCGTTTTTACCGGTCGATCCGGCCTTATTTACACAAGCTGAAAGTCTGTCTTAGCAGTCTATGAGCTATGCATACCGGGTGGGGGGGAGTCTGGCCCCTGAGGATCCCACCTATATCCAGCGGAAGGCCGATACCGAACTGCACCACGCCCTGTTGGCAGGGGAATTTTGCTATGTCTTAACGGCCCGTCAGATGGGCAAGTCTAGCTTGAGGCTGCAAGCCCGCCATCGTCTCACCCACAGTCGTCAGGGTCGATGTGCAGCCATCGACTTGACCCGAATCGGTAGTGCGGACGTCACTGCAGAACAGTGGTATCGGGGGCTGGCTTTTGAGATTCTGCGCACGCTGCGATGTCACCATCGGGTCAACCTTTTGCAATGGTGGGCTCAACAGGGCGCATTCTCGCCACCCCATATTTTTAGTCAGTTTTTAGAGACACTGCTGTTGCCCCAGCTTCCCGGGGAGCCAATCTTCATTTTTCTGGATGAGATTGATAGTGTGCGAAGTTTAGGGTTTGAGATTGCAGACTTTTTCGCTCTGATCCGCGCTTGTTATAACCAACGGGCTGACAATCCAGACTATCGTCGCCTGACCTGGGCGTTGTTTGGCGTAGCTACCCCCAGCAGCTTAATCGCCAACCCCCAACAAACCCCTTTCAACATTGGCCGGGCGATCGCTCTATCTGGCTTCACTTTTGCCGAAGCTCAGCCATTGATGCCGGGATTAACATCGGTCACAGTGAATGCCACAGCGGTGCTGCGGGCCATTCTGGACTGGACCGGCGGCCAGCCTTTTCTAACCCAGAAGCTTTGCGCAATCGTGCAGCAGCTCGGTCAAACCCAGACCTTCAAGATTCCATCCGGCACAGAAGCGTTTTGGGTCGAAACCCTGGTGAAGACCCATATCATTGAGCGCTGGGAAGCACAGGATATCCCTCAGCATCTCAGCACGATTCGCGATCGCCTATTGGGCAATGCGGTGTCATCGGGGCGGTTGTTGGGGCTATATGAACAGGTTCTGACCAGCCATACAGACTGCAATCCAGTCAAAGCAACGGGGGACGCAGTCCAGGCAGAGCTACAACTCGCTGGCCTTATCCTGGCTGAACAGGGCATGCTCCGGGTTGCTAATCCGATCTATTGCCGAATCTTTAATCAGGCTTGGATCACAACTCAGTTCGATCACCTGCGGCCTTACACGGTTGCCCTGGAAGCTTGGATCGCTAGCGCCAGCCAGGACGAATCGCGCTTGCTGTCGGGAGCCGCTCTAGAAGAGGCTCTGACCTGGGCGAATCAGCGGCATCTCAGCGACATTGACTACCGCTTTCTCTCAGCCAGCCAAGAACAAGCTGCGCAGTGGGTCCGTATGGAATTAGCCGTCCAAGAACAGGCGAATCAGCTCCTAGCAGCCGCACAGCGTAAAGCTCGACATGTTATATTGCTCGGCTACTTGAGCCTCGTTACCTGTCTGGTGATTTCAGCGATCGCGCTGTTCATGACCTTGCTGCGATCACGTTAGGGACTGATTGGCACCTGACCTTTGATTTTGTATTGTGAATTCACCAGCTTAAGACGCGTTAGCCGACTCAGCCAGGGGCTCTGGTTCTACCTCAGTTGCCATTGCTTGATTGGGATGGAAGTAGTCGTAAATTTGCTGGGCTAAATGAGGGCCAATCCCAGGCACTATGGCTAATTGGTCAGTGCTAGCCTCCCGGATATAGTCAATCGAGCGAAACGCTGCCAGGAGTTCTTTTTGGCGGTGGTGCCCCAGTCCAGGAATATCAGAGAGGCGTGATCTCCGCATGCGATCGCTGCGTTTTTTGCGGTGAAAGCTGACTGCAAAGCGGTGGGCCTCATCCCGCAGCCGCCGCAGGAGCTGTACACCGGGCTGCTCAGGTTCAGTCGTTAAAGGCGTCGATTCTCCGGGCAAAAAGATCTCCTCTCGCTTCTTGGCCAAGCTGACGACATGAACTTCTTGCAGCAAATTCATCTCCCGTAACTCGGTTACAACGGCAGAGAGCTGCCCTTTGCCACCATCAATCATCACCACATCCGGCCAATCTGGGTTGCCGACCCGCTGCTTCTCAGGATCGGCTGCATAGCGATGAAAGCGTCGCCGAATCACTTCTGCCATGCTGGCGAAGTCATCGGAATGGCCCGATCTCACTGTCGGGTTTTTGATTTTGTAGTGGCGGTAATGTTGCTTGGCAGGCATGCCATCGACAAACACCACCTGCGAAGCCACCGCGTCTGACCCTTGAATGTGGGAAATATCATAGCCCTCAATGCGTTTAGGCTGGTCGGGCAAGTCCAGAATCTCGGCTAGATGCTGCATGGCCAAGGCATTGCGATCGGCCACCTTTTGAGTACGCACCAGTTCGTACTGGGCGTTGCGTTCCACCATTTCAAGCAGTTCCGCCTTGGTTTGGCGTTGAGGCAGCTCAATCTCCACCTTGCGGCTGCGCTGTTGGGTAAGATATTGGGCTAGCATTTCTCCTTCTGGCAGATCATGCTGCACCAAAATCTCCGCTGGAATTTCAATCGGCTCAACCGTGCTGTAATGCTCCTCCAGCACCCGCTGCAAAATCTCGCCAGGGGTTCCGGCTTGGGCATCAGCGTTAAATCCCAATCGCCCCACCAGCCGTCCCGCCCGAATTTGGAACAGCTGCACACAGGCAAACTGGTCATCATGGGCAAGGGCGATCGCATCGCGGGATACTGTGTCATTGGGCAGAGCCACCTTTTGATGAGCCGTAAGGCGCTCTAAGCCTTGAATCTGGTCGCGCAGGGTTGCAGCCTGCTCAAACCGCAGCTCTTCGGCGGCTTTCTCCATTTGCGGGATCAGAACATCTAGCAATTCCGTCGTCCGCCCCTGAAAGACCATGGCCACTCGCCGCATCATCTTGCGATAGTCTTCTGGGGTCACCAACTGTTGGCAGACGCCAGGGCAGCGGCCAATGTCGTAGTTTAGGCAAGGGCGATCTTTAAACAGGGGCTTGGGTCGCTGCCGCATCGGGAAAATCCGTTTCACCACTCCCAAGGTTTGACGCAGCAAACCGGCATCCACATAGGGACCGTAATACCGATCTTTCGCTTTGTTTTGACGACGTTTACGGGTGACAAATACGCGGGGATAGTCGTCGGACCAGGTAATGCAGAGGTAGGGATATTTTTTATCGTCCTTAAGCAGCACGTTGAAGTGGGGCTGATGCTGCTTAATTAAGTTGGCTTCGAGGGCTAGGGCTTCGGCCTCGGTATCGGTAACGATAATTTCAATATCAACCACCTGCACCACCATCATGGCGGTACGGGGTGGGTGGCGATCTGTATCGCGGAAGTAGGATCGTACCCGCGCTCTCAGCCGCTTGGATTTGCCGATGTAGAGAATTTGATCCCGCGCGTCCTTCATAAAATAAACCCCAGGCTCTAAGGGAATATCCTTGAGACGAGCTTCTAGGCGATCGACATCTTTCAGAAATGGGACGGAGGAATGGGAGTCCATTAGGGGATTAGCGGTGGCGTTAAACCAGCAAAAGGGCTTGCAGTAGCCGTTTCTCTCTTATTTAACAGCCTACAAAATTTAAGCGCACCATCGCATGGGGTAGAGACTCTATCGATCGGACTAAGATTACGGGCGTTGCTTAATGACAGGGTGATTCGCCCCTGTTATGACAGTCGTTGTCTAGGTCAAGACACTTCTAGCTTGATCACGTGTTCAGTCACATTGGGCAAAATCTCAAATGTATTGAGCTACCTTCAAAGACAGCGCTTTAGTTATGATCAGCAGCGCTCAATTTCGTTGAGGCTAGAGCAATACAGCAGCAAATGCCAAACTTCACAGCCAGCCTGGTTAATTAGCGTGCTTTAAGCGCGCACCCTCACCAGTTTAGAAAACTCAACTGAGTCTCAGAGCAGGTAAGCTTATGTGCAAAAGTCAGAGACTGAAACGTAATAGCTTCGTCGAGTTAGCCCCAAAACATTTGATAAAGCATGAGCATCCTAATTTTTCGAGGTTCTTTATATATCAGGTCTTTTAGAAGTCTTTAGTCCCCAAAAAGCGTGCGCCTCTACCTATTCAACTGCACATCCATAGCAACACGCTGCCCAATGTCATTTTCAGGCCATAAATTCGGAAGTTTATCAGATAGTTAAACCCACAAACTTATTCGTGCATGCTCCAACAAGTTCCCACATTCACCCGATACAGAAACAGACAAACAAATGTCATGGATTCAAGACCTAAGGGCAAGCGGTAGATATACCTGGTGTATTCTGTGTTTGGGGAATAGCATCTACTTCTTTTTCTAATATGGTTTCTTCTGGTCTTACAGCTCTTGGAATTGCTGCATTGAAGTCTTTATTTTTAGAAGTTTTCCAACGCAAGGGAAACAGCGCTATAGACAGGATTGATGTAAACGTAATTTTCAGAAACGTAGATCGAGAAATTTTAGGTTATGTAAATGGATACATTTACAGGCATGCGCGTATAAAAGTTCTAAATATGCGTGATAGTGTCCATCTAGAAGACATTTATACTGATTCTGAATTACTGCTTTCGAAACAGGATCCACATGGATTCAACTCAATTGAAGAGCTACAAGAAAAATATCAATTGATTGGTGATATGCTCTCAATTAATCGCCAGGATCAGGAGAGAGCTTCAGCAATTGAATTTATAAAAAGCAACTCCAGAACCGTTGTTCTGGGAGGGCCTGGAGCTGGCAAAACAACGCTTCTAAAGAAAGCAGGAATTGAGGCCTTGAAATATGAAAAACCCTTTCACAACAAGAAACGAATGATGCCTGTTTTTCTTGAACTGAAAGATCTTGCCACCATAAATAATATAGATCTCAAGCAAGAGATAATTAGTGAGGTTAGGAGGTGTGGATTCAAGCAAAAAACAGAATCGCTGACTAAAATATTACTTGAAAAAGGAAGAATGCTAATCATTTTTGATGGCTTAGATGAACTTCCAAAAGAAAAGAAGATCCAGGTTATGGATTTAATACAAGATTTTTCTGATGAATATCATGAAAATAGCTTTATCATTTCTTGTCGACTAGCAGCATATCAATACAAACGATTTTCTAATTTTAGAGATGTAGAAATAGCGGGCTTTAGTGACGATCAAATTAAAGATGCCATCTTAAAATGGTTTGGCGATGATGCTAGCAGTGCAATTGATTTTTGGCAACGCCTAAGCGCTTTAAAAAATTCTGAAATCAAGAAACTTTCTAATACTCCACTGCTGCTGACAATGATTTGCATCCATTATAAGCAAACAGGGAGATTTCCCATCAATCGGACAACTCTGTATGAAAAAGCTTTAAGTGTAATATTAGAGGAGTGGAATGCATCAAAGGGTTTTATCCCAGAAAGATATGTAGGCTTAGAACTTAGGCAAAAAGAAATTCTTTTAGAAACAATTGCATATGAATCATTTAAAGAAGGTCAGCTTTTTATGTACACAAGCTGGATGAGCAGACGAATTGATGACATGCTCGAAGATATGGACACTAACCTTAGTGAAAGTGGCAAGAAAGTCATTGAGTCCATGGAGGTAGATCATGGCATTTTCATTCGGCAAGGGGAAAGAATCTATTCTTTTTCCCATGCAACTATTCAAGAATTTTTGGTAGCAGAACATTGCACCAGGAAAAACTCAAGAATCAAGGAACTAGTTAAAGATAATATTTTGGACGAGAGATGGAGAGATATTTTTGTTTTTGCCGCAGGCTTCAGGCAATCTGACGATATTTTAGATGAATTAGAGGAAGAAGCTAATAACTACATCAACACAAATCCTTCTATAATGAGGCTGCTTGCTTGGATCAGTCGTACGACAGCCGCTTCGAAAAGTTCTCTCATCCCAATTGTCAGAAGGCTATTAGCTTTGCATGTTTTTCTATGTTTATGCCTATATTCAGCAAACACAGAGCGACTGTTTCAGAAAACTCTAAAGACTATCAGAATGTGTCAAGTTCTGATTAAGCTATTTGATCAATCCCTACCTAGAAATATTAGAAGAGAACTCATTCAATTTGAGCGTTTGATTGCAATGCTGATAGCTACAAGACAAAATCTTAGCGGTTATCTACATGCGACTAAGATAATGACGAGTTCGTATGGGAAAATAGGCGACATAAATAAGCACGTTCTAGCTTTGTCGCATCAGATAGATGTTTCCATGCACATATTTGATGCATCAAAAGTATTTGCGAACTCTAGTAAGGAAAAGCTCATTTCAAGATGCAGAAGAAGCTCTTCCTCTATTCTTGGGAAGAAAATTGATTCGCCAACTGCTTTGGGATTGTGTGGTTCCATGTTTGTAGCATGCATGGAAGAGATCGATTTAAATATAAGTTTAATTGATGATATAAAATCAAGATCCTTTGAAAGCTTTTCAAATTATCTATACTGCATTTCTCTACTTAAAGAATGTAGCGATATGGCGAAATTATTCTCCAAAAGTCGGTGGTCTGAAATTGAAGGCCGCATGTTGTTCACAAAATGGATATAGACCAAACTGATCTGAAAGGTATATGCAAACCTTAACCACCTCAGCCAAGACGACTGTGTCAGGCGCAGATGTAACCGGTGCCTTTTTAAGGCATTCAAAACCCCATATGGCTTGAAACGGTACTGAGTCGCTTGGTGGAGCCTTTTGATTGCAAGGGTATATTGAGCTAACCCCATTCTCTGTAGCCATGTGTCACTACCCTAAAGCCCAATCCGGGTATGCCATCAATCATGATGCCTTGCACTGATCTGCATCGATCTGCCTTTCGAAAACAATTCCAGACCAGCGGTTTTACGGTCCTTGAGGTGATGGTCGTGATGGTGATCGTTGGCGTTTTGATGGCGATCGCGGCTCCAAATTGGATTGCCTTTCTCCAAAAGCGCCAAGTCATTTTGGCCCAGGGAGACCTGCATCAGGCGGTTCGGACCGCCCAAACCCGCTCTCGCACAACCCGCCAGTCTTGGCGGTTTAGCCTACGGGAGCAAGCTGGACAATGGGAATGGGCTGTGCATCCCAACACACAAGCCGCCATTGATGTCGCGACCTGGTCACCCTTGAATGAAAACGTGGAAATTTATGACCCTGATACCACCCTGGCCCAGAGTGGCGGTATCTACTACGTGCGGTTTGGTCATCAAGGGGAGGTGATCTATCGTCTCAGCACTATCACCGTTACTCATGGGAGTGGAACAGCAACTCGCGATCGCTGCGTTGTAATTTCTACGTTGCTCGGGGCGACGCGCAAAGGCGTCGAGCAAGACTACCCAAACAGCAACGGACGGTATTGTTATTGAGGTCTCAGCACTTTGGTCGCTGGGCACCCAACCCAAAATGGCAGGGCAAAAATTGAATCACATCAGAAATCTCTAATCATCAAAATCGATGTGGTGAGAATATGGACTGGAACGCAAAAAATATATTACCTCTTTAAAATTGTCGATATCATTAGACAACCTATTTGTAGAAACTCGCCTCATATCAGTTTCATGATAGAAAACTGGTGCATTCAAATAACCGCAAATTCTTTTGATTGTATTCTCATGACAGTCAGAAGATAACAAATCATCTTCATATACAACCTGTAGATGAGGGATTTTGAACATTAATTGCTCAGACAGGATGCTGATTTTCTGACGACTCTTAATTTCTTTTTGAAAACTATTTATGTCAACAGTCACCTTTCTACGTTCTAGTATTTCTGATGGCCTATCGTGCCATTGATTTCGAGCATTCGCAATGTAATTCGACAAGCTTTGTCGAACAATATTCACACGTTTTAAATAAATGAACTTCCAATTATTGCGATATAGATTTTCAAAAAATTGGGTTGTAGTATTTTGGGGATTAACTCCCATTTTCCCTATTTGGCTAACTTTACAATCAAAACCGTAAATAGATTTCGGAGCATTGATAATCCGACCTTGTAGGTATCCATATGGCCAGACGACTCGTTCCAGTTTACTTTCCACAAAAGGAATGAAAATCTCGTCATCACAATAAATTTCAGGATGCTGATTTAAAAGATTGGCCAGAAGTGTACTACCACTTCTATAGTCGCATACAAGTACGAATTTTGATTTTAGTGGTTTTCTTTTTTGAAAGAAATACTTCGTGTACTTTGAAATCTCATCAATCCTGAGATCTAAAATTCTTTTTATTTTTATCAAATGACTATTCATAAATCAAAAAACAGAATAAAACTCTATGGAATTGAGGTTCTCGATTTTCTAAGTCGGCATCAAAATAATCTTGTTGATCACTTTGATTGGCCAATTAAACTTAATGAACTTTAAAAGCCTTATCAGAACTAATATTATCAACTTAATGAAGCCAGTCCCAATGTCTTAAGTTATTACTTTACAGAAAAATTTTTTGCTTTTACATAAGCAATATGGTGGATAGCATTTTAATGGCAAATTATATAAAAATATAGCTGTATGATTGAAATCATTTTTACTGTAAAAAATAAAATTGCAGCACCTTTCAAGAATTTTCAGGTTTACCAATTTGTCAGAAGAATATTTGACTTAAAAATGATTTCTTCTAGCGATCTTGTAGGTTCGACAGGGCTTTATAAGCGTCTAGCTTTTTGCGATCCAAACCTTGCAATGTTTGAAATAGACGACGGATTTTGCTGAGATTAAACTTGCCTCCATGATTGATGCCCCAAAGAGATTTATCGAAGGTGAGGGTGTTACCTTTTTGGAGACGACGACGGATAAAACGGACGACTGTTGACCAGTTCAGGCCATTGACCAAATCACGATTAAGGTCTTCCCCTTGAAGTTGCAGGGTAAAGAGGGTTTGTAAGCTTTGAGCCTGGCTAGCAATCGCAGGAGAAAGCTCCCTTTCCAGGGAACCCAACTCAGCCTGGGCTGGATGGGTAGCGTCGTAACCGGCCAGCACCTGCCATAGGGCGATTAAGGCTGGTAGCAAGCCGGTCTTTTCAGCTTGTTGCATCACCGCATCGGGTTGCCAGCGATCGCGATTCATCCACCATTGCTGCAAATCACAGAGATCTTTGATGGCACTGGCTGGAGCTAGATCATCCCGAACGGAGTGATGCACAGACAGCAGCATGGCATCGACGGGACTGGCCACCGGGATGGGCTGCTGTAGCAGGGTGACGGTCTCGCCTCGCTCTAGAATGCCTGCAACTGAAAATTCCACCCCAGCGGTAGCCTTCAGGCCCCAGTGCAAATCCACTTCGAACCCGGAAGTATCCTTGAAAATCAGAAACAGGTTATCGGCCCGAGTCCGATGCTCTAAATACTCCAGGTAATCCTTGAGTTCTCCAGGCAGTACGGGCGTAAAGCCAAGGGGCTGCAATGCCTCAAAGACGGCGGGTAGGGCCTCGGGCTCAATCAAAATATCCACATCACCCACCATGCGATCACTGGGTTTGGCATAGAGGCTGGCCATTACTCCAATACCTTTAAAGGCAACAGCTTTTATCCCGACAGCTTCTAGCGCCTGCATCACTTTGACGCTGCGGTGAGCTGCCGTGGTGGACTGGACGGCAATGACGCGGCAGAGGCGACTGAATTCCTGACGCACCTCGGCGGGCAGACCGGGTTTCACCGATTGCAATCTTTGCCAGAGTTGGGGCGTCACCCGCCATTGAAAGGACAGTTCCAGCAGGTCACGCCAGCGATTGTCTGCGGCAATGGTGGCAGCAGCGGCATTGACAGCGGCGGCCTCCCCAAACAGGAGATCAGCGAGTTGGCTTTGCAGATGTTGCATGGTGGTTGCCTCTTAACTGGAGTGGGTTTGATTGAGATGCAGGGGAAGGTTAAGGGTTGAGTTTCGGCTTCGAGAGTCGCTGAACGCCCCGCTGGAAAATGTGTAGCGGGATTTGCCAGGCACTCTTGAGCCCCCACCGTCGGGCGAGAAAGGGGCCAAAGTTCCACGCTCGCTGTGGACCAGCAAATTGGGGGTAGAGGCGACGGTATTCGAACCATTGGGTGGGCAATTGCCCCCACTTGTTTGCCTGTCCTTTAACCGCAAACTCAGCCCGCTCAAATGGGGAAACGGGCAGGGCTTTGAGTCTGTCGAGGATGGTTTCTACCTCATGGCTGCCCACGAGGGGGGCAATCTGCATCAGACTGCTTTTCAGGGGCAGCACAAGCTGATGGGTCTGGGCCAGTTGGACGAGGCGATCGCCTTGAATGGGATAGCGTTGCAGCAAATCAACGGCATCCGCCAACCAGTAAACAGGAGATCCTGGCTGCCAGCGGGTCGCTTGAATGCAGCATAAAAAGCACTGATCGGTGGGGTTCAGAGCGATCGCCTCGGTGTTGGCCAGTTGAACGGGTAGGCCACCGTTGTTGACCTCCCCAGCTCGACCCAAAGCAGGACATTCAGGTAAGGGCCACCAGCAGAGGGTGAGGGTGTCTGAGTGGCGGCGCAACCCCACCGCCGTTTGCTGCGATCGCAATTGCTCCGGCGACAGGGGTCGGGTTGGTTGCCAGCCCAAGTCTCGGAGCTGCCCCAGGGCATTGCCTAAAGAGGATTCGGGGACCCAAAGGCCACTGTCATCGGCCCGACGACTGCCGATGTCGGCATCGGGAGTTGCCACCAAGGCCGCGCCCCCCATCACCACGACGGGGATTTGGGCCGCCTGCAGCGACTGCACCGCTTCGCCGAGGGACCACAAAATCAGTTGATTACGGGACCAGACGTGGCGATATACCCCTTTGATGCGTTGCCAGATTGCCTGGGTTTCATCTTTACGGTGGGGCAGACCGTCTTGCCAGCGTTTATACAGGCGCGGCAACAGCCAGTAACTGCCTTCATCTAATTGCTCAATATCAATCTGCTCACCCCAGGTCCGCCATGCGGCGATCGCAGCGGCATCCTCAGCAAAGATGGCCTGGAGCAGCAGCAGATGCTGGGCAGTGGGTTGCCAAGTCGTGGCAGGTGGTGGTTGCCAGTGGGAGCGATTTGCCGTGGTGGGTGGGGTTGCGATCATGGCTGCGGCTCCGAGATCGGTGCCTGCGATCGCCGCCGTTCTAGCGCGGCCCGCACAATCCGCAGATAGTCTTGGCTATGGGTGCGCTCGGTTCGCCCCATGTTGGTGGCATGGAGGCGGCGCTCCATCACCACTTCGGGCAACATCGCCATGGGCAGTCCCATATCGGTGGCTTTGGCCTGCCAACTGACAAATTCCCCCACCCGCCATTGGGTTTCAAACGGACCCACTTGATGAAAGGCATCCCGCCTCACCAGCAGCGTCCCCACGTGATAGCCTGCCATCACCTCAGCGGTGATGCGAGGGCGCTGGTCTGTGGGCCAGTCGGGGCTGCAAAACTGCCGCACATGGCCAAACACCATCGCCAGATCGGGATTTTTTTCCAACTCGGCCAGTTGCAGCGCTAGCTTCTCGGGCACCCAGAGATCGTCAGAGTCAAGGAAAGCGAGCAGATCGCCTTGGGACAATTCCACACCAGTGTTTCGGGCCGTTGCTGCACCGCTGTTGCTTTGGTAGTGGTAATGGACGCGATCTCCAAAACGCTGAATCACGTCGGCACTCTTATCTGTCGAGCCATCGTCAATGGCCCAAATTTCTGTTGCTGGGCAAGTCTGGGCCAGGATGCTCTTGATCGCTTCAGTCACGTATTGCTCACGGTTGTGAACGGGGATAATGACGCTAATGGTGGGACGGGACATGGCACCTCGGACTTAGGGTGGCAGGGAAAAACTCAGCGTTTCTGGCGTTGGATGGACTGTCTCAATACCCTCAGCAGCGCTTGGGTGCTGACTTGAGCGTTGGTGGAAGAATTGCAATCATGCACCCGCTTGGAGAGCAACACCTCCGGAATCACGGCGGAGGTAATCCCCAAGTCCTTGGCGCGGGCATACCAGTCCACATCTTCGGCCAGTTGGTAAGCAGTGTTAAACTGACCTACTTGGTCAAAAACAGTCTTGCGGGCCACCATGGTTTCCATGACGTAGCCCACCGGCTCCTGATCCAGCAGTTCAGCTCGAAACCCAGGGGGAATCGAACAGCCCTCTGCCAGAAAATATCGGAACTTACACACAGTGAATTGCACCTCTGGATGGGCTTGCAGGTAGCTCATCTGGTGACCCAGCTTTTGGGCTGACCACTGGTCATCATGGGAAATAAACGCAACGAAATCGCCCTGCGCCGCCTCAATGCCCTGGTTATAGGCCGCCGCAATGCCGAGGGTAGTTTGGGTGCAGTAGCGCACCTCCGGGTAGGTCTGCACAATCTCAGCAGTGCGATCGCTAGACTGGCCATCCACCACCACAATTTCTAAGGGGCGGTAGTCAGAAGCCAGAACACTCTCAATGGCTTCAGCCACGTAAGGCTCACCGTTGCGCACCGCCAAAATGACGCTCACTAAAGGCTTGGCAGAATCAGTTTTAATTTCCATCAGAAACCTGAGGGGATTGCGGCTGTAAAGGGGTCGGGGCTTTGCTATCTTTTTGGGACATCTGACCCTGGGCATCGAGATAGTTGAGTTGCGGCAGGGCAGCGGTGGTCCCCCCTTGTTGTTGGCGACGACGAATCGACTTGTGCAGAGCGTGCAAAAAGCCCTTCAGGTTTTCTGAGCGATCGCCCGTTAAGTTGTCGCCATGCTTGCGATACAGCAGGGTGACTTCCTCTAATACCACCATGGCCACCCCCAGCTCCCGCGCATGCATAAACCAGTCCACGTCTTCACTGTGGATTTGGCTGGCGTCGAAATTGCCCACTGTCTCAAATACAGATTTGCGGAACAGAGCACTGCCTAAGTTGAAACTGACTAGCGGTGCGTGGCGGGGCTGAAAGTCCCATCCTCCATCGGTGCGGGGGACTGCCTGCATCATCTGCACATAGCCATTGACAATCTCCAATTGAGGATTGGTCGCGAAGGCAGCGAGTTGGTGGTCGAGCTTCTCCGCAGGCCATTGATCATCCACATCTAAAAAGGCAATGAACGCTCCCTCAGCGATCTCCAGCCCTCGGTTGCGAGCAGCGGCAGGCCCTTGGTTACTTTGATGGGTATAGCGAATGCGATCGCCTAAAGCCTGAGCCACTGCAGCCGTATCATCGGTGGAGCCATCGTCTATCACGATGATTTCCAAATCAGATCGCCCCTGAGCTTCCACATTGGCGATCGCTTCTGGCAAAAACTTGGCCCCGTTGTAGACCGGAATAATCACGCTAATGGTTGGCTGGGTTGGGGCACTCATGACGCCACCTCCGACAGAGCGGCTTGAATCACCTGGGGAATTTGCTCTAGGTCCGTCCCTAGGGCCAGGGTATAGCAGGGAATGTCCCTGACCAGAGCCGCCATTTCCTTAAACTTGGCCGACGTGCCCCCCGGCAATTGAAAGATGGTGCTAGGGGCCAACGCCAGCAGCGCCGCTGCTCCTTTAACGGGGTGAATTTCTGTATCCACCCGCCCCGTCACCTGGGGAACCAAAATCATCTTCAGCGGCAAACTGGGCACTAGTTTTTCAGGGAAATGCTGATGCAGCAGGATGAAGGGCTTTTCATCCGGTTGGCGCTGTTGGTTATGGACCAGCGGCAATAGGTGAGGCAGGCGGGTATTGTCGGGTTTGAGCTTGGCGGAACTGTAGAGGCTATAGGCTTGAGGATTGGGTGGTTCCGACAAGAGACAATAGTCATCGCCGACGTAGCTCAGCGCCGAATCCAGACAGGCTAGGGCGGTGGTGGATTTGCCCGATCCCCCCTTGCCCACCAACAGTGCCCCAGCAGCGGGGATCCCCACCACAGCACCATGGGTGTAGTGCAACCCGCGACTGCCCAGCCACCAGTGCAGCAAAATCCTGAGCGGTGCCGCCGTCTCCCAAAAGGGAATTTGGTCGCCGTCCCGTACCCAAAACACGGCTCGGTTATGTTCTAGATTCAACAGACTGAGGGCATCAAAAAACATGTTGAAGACGATGCGGATGCGATCGCTGTCGTACCCCCGCACCTCGCCGTGGGAGCCGTAGGCGTATGGGTCGTCACGCCAGGGCGGTTGGGGCGTCATCACCCCGGTCGAAGCCCCATCCCAAAGTTGAATGACCAGATCAGGGGACTCTACCGCAGGAACTTCCAGATGAGCCAAAGCAGGCGTCATTCTAGGCACCAGAGCCGTTCCAGCAAATCGCAAGCGAATGCAAAACCCGCCAACGCTGTAGTCCCGCTGTTCGATGCCGCCGACTGCCCGAGTCGCCTGCTCAAAGGCGCGATCGAGGGCGCGGTGATATTCAAATGCTTCAGCCAAATCGCGCTGAACCTCAGGGAAGGGTTCAACCGGAGAAGAGGTGATCATTGATGACAGCTCCTAGAAATTGCTGGCACCTAACACTTCCGCAGGCTGATTAGGCCAGCCCGTTTCATCCACGTCATGGATCGGGTCTAGGGCTAGTAGATCCTGCATGTCTGCGTACTTGTACAGCACAGGCGCTTCAAAGGTCGGGGGAACCGTGATGTCTGGAGTTGCGGCAGGGATAGATGTTTCACTCGCAACAATCAATTCTTCAGCGATCAGGCGATCGCACAGTTGCGTCACACTAGCGCGATCGGCCTCGGTCCATTGGGGGTAGTGCTGCTGCAACAGTTCCGTAATAGCAGTCTGCGCCGTCCCAGCTTCAATCAACGTCCAAATCAAGGAGCCGACAGGGTTGAGGTTGTAATACAAACCCTTGTAGAGATTGATGATGACGGTTTCACCATCAATGGTTTCACTGACAACATCAGGCGCATTGATGCGAAAAAATCGGGACTCGCTCATCACATTGGCTCCATAAAGCGATATTTCTAAAAGCTCGATCTCAGGAAATCTGGAGTGATTCACACCAGATCTGCGATTGATAGCGGTTGGCCAACGCTTTACCGAACCTTAACCTTCGTCTCTACAGCCCATCAATACGAAACAGGTAACTTCATCAAAGCTTTTTTGTTTGATGTTGTTTTCATGAACGCCAGATAAAGACTCCGAAATATTGCGGTGAATGTGGGTATTCCCCATGCGCCAAATTTCGTGATGGGATTTTGGTTGAAATTGATGACAGCCCCTAGGGCGCGTCATCAACACCGGGTGAAAGCCTTACGGGGCAAATGAACCGCGCCCGCCGCCCTAATATCACTAGGGGCTAAAACCTTTCCACCACAAGGGTTCTAAGTTTGATTAATGCCAGCCCCTAGGCAACGGGTGCTTCAACCAGACTTTGAGAAAGGGGAATATTAATCACAAAACAAGTGCCCTTTCCGGGGGTGGAGTGACACTCCAATTGACCATGGTGATGCTCCACCACGATTTGATAACTAATAGCCATCCCGAGGCCAGTCCCCTTGCCGACGGTTTTAGTGGTGAAAAAGGGCTCCATCATTCTGGACTTGACCGCTTCAGGAATCCCAATACCGTTATCTGCAATTTGAATCTGGACGCGATAGGGATCGATAGCGCTATGCTCGTCGGTCAGTAAGGTTGTGGACAATCGAATTTTAGGTTGAGCTGCCTCCGCGCCCACCTGCTCAATTTTTTCCTCTAGAGCATCAATAGCGTTGGTCAAGATATTCATAAACACCTGGTTGAGTTGCCCTGGGTAGCATTCTACTTTCGGTAAGTCACCATACTGGCGAATGATATCGATAGCGGGGCGATCGCCCTTTGCCTTGAGGCGGCTCGTCAGAATAGTCAGGGTACTGTCTATGCCTTGATGAAGATTAACGCGCTTCAGATCAGCGCCACCTGCATGGGAGAAATCCCGTAGCGATTTCACAATTTCGGTGATGCGCTCGGCTCCCCCTTGCATTGACGTCAGAATCTTAGGCAAATCTCTGAGCAAATATTCAACATCGACGGCTTTTGTCTTAGCGCGGACTGCGGGAGTTGGCTCCGTGACTTCGCTTTGGTAACAGGTCACCAGCTCCATTAGATCGCGGGTGTATTCCTCAACGTAGTTGAGGTTGCCGTAGATAAAGTTGATCGGATTGTTGATTTCATGGGCTACCCCGGCAACCAGTTGCCCCAAACTCGACATTTTCTCGCTATGAACCAACTGCAGTTGGGTTTGTTGCAGCTCTTTCAGAGCAGATTCGAGTTGACGCGTTTTGAGATCCTGCGCCTCAGCGGCTTGCAAAGCTTCTTCTGCTTGCTTGCGCAGGGTAATGTCTCTCAAAATTAAGGTGTAGCAGTTATCTTCACGGGTTTTGAGAGGGACCACCGTCACCTCCACCGGAAAGGTTCCCCCACTGCGGCGACGTCCCGTCAACTCATAGGGGGTTGCGGTTTGGCTGGCCTTAGCGAGGAACTGCTGCAAAGGGCCAATGTCTGCCTTTGGGTCAGCCTGTTGGGACATCGTCACCAACGTGCTGAGGGAGTGGTCAGCCAAGGCCAAATCGGAATAGCCAAAGATCTTACTAACGGCAGGATTGGTGGAGTGGATGCGTAAATCTCGCTGAGAAACAGTGAGGATAGCCTCGATCGCCTGTTCCACAATCGCATCGGTGCGGGCTAGGGCCTGCTCTAGGGCAGCGATCACCTGATTGTATCGAGCCGCAATCTGTCCCACAGGGGTAAATAATTCTACGGGTGCCCGCAGACTTAGATCCCCGGTGCGCTGTTGGTGGCGCATGGTAGTAAAGAGATCGACCAAATCACTGACCGCACCATGTTCCGCCACATTCAGGCCGATTTGCTCGTGGCGACGGCGGACCCGTAAGGGCCAACGACGATTGATATTCCACAACACCAAGTAGGTAAGGCCAAAGGCCCATGCCGCCGCCACGGCAATACCTAGTACTTGAATGCCGAACTGGGCCGGGCGGCTTAAACCGGTGCCAATCAGCTCCAAATCACCAAATATTGCTACGGCTAAGGTGCCCCAGATGCCTGCACTGAGATGGACAGGAATCGCCCCCACCACGTCATCAATCTGTAGATGTTCTAGGAGCGCCTCTGCCGCCAACATCCAGAGGCAGCCGATCGCCCCAATCGCAATGGATGAAGTCGCAGTCACCACATGGCAATTAGCCGTAATTGCAACTAATCCTGCGAGAGAACCATTCATAACCGAGGTTACGGGGACAATCCGCCCCCGACTGACGCTGATTAGGATGGGTGTGACCAGGCCAGCAGAACCAGCCAGCAGGGTATTCACAATTACCCCTGGCACCTGATCGTTGAGGGCTAAAACGCTACCGCCGTTAAACCCAAACCAGCCAAACCACAGCAGCAATGTCCCCAAAAGGGCCAAAGGGAGGTCATAGCCCATAAAACGTGATTTTCGCTTGCGGGAGAAGCGACCAATGCGAGGCCCCAAAATGATCACGGCTGCGAGGGACACCCAGCCACCAATGCTATGCACTACGGTGGATCCAGCAAAATCCACAAAGCCAATGCTCGATAGCCAACCGAAGCTTTCCCCCACATCCAGACCGTTCCAGGCCCAGTGACCAAAAACGGGATAGACCACGCCAGAGACCAATAGGGCGATCGCTAAGTAGACGTTAAAGCGCATCCGTTCGGCCACCGCGCCCGAAACGATGGTGACGGCCGTGCTGCAAAACATCGCCTGGAACAGGAAAAAGGCGGCTGGCCCCATTTCCCCCTGGCCGACTTCTGGCGCTAGGGCCGTGAACCCAAACCAGCCAAAGTGGGTTTGGCCAAACATCAGCCCAAAGCCAAACAGCCAAAAGCACAAGACCGACACCCCCGCATCGGAGATATTTTTGATCACCACATTGATCGTGTTTTTGCTGCGGGTTGAACCGGCTTCTAAACAAAGAAACCCCGCTTGCATCAAAAACACGAGTCCCGAACATACGAGAACCCAGAGAATATCGATTAAGGAGTTGTCCATATTGGGGCAGGATGGATGCCTCGGCACCCTTAGGAAAAGTAGGGCTCAGTTACAGATGTGCTTTCAGCATGCCCAGCACGCTTAGAAGCATGCTGCAGCGTGATGTACACAGTGGTGATAAAGCCATGACAGGACCCAGATGACAATAGGGCCTATGCCTATGCCCTTCTTACTCAAATGGGTGGAAATGCTCCGGAACTTAAGGTATCGGTTGGCTCACAAAACACCTAGGCGAATAAAATCCATAGCCTAATAAGAATCTGTGAGGGTAGAGTGCGTCAGGAGTTTAAGACTTTAACCTCCTGTTAAGCGCTCATCTTAAGGGGTGCGATTCGTCTCAATTGTTCAGACTGCACAACTTTAAGCTACACGACCCTTCCAGGTTGGACCGGCTACCGATGCACATTGCGAATAATTAGATAGCTAATTGATAGGGCCAGCAACGCAAAGGCCAAGCCAATTAAGCTGACGCCCGAGACTTTTTCTAGGTCTAGGATAATTAGCTTACGACCCACTGCAGTCAGGGCCGTGGCGATCACTAATTCCACCTGCACGACATGTTTTCGAATATAGGCCGTGATATTTTCGAGAATTTCTAACGCGATTAAAACGCTCAGAAACAGACCAAAAATTTCGGTCAGGGTTGTTTTGAAAAAACCATAGGTGTCTAGTTGGGTCAAAGACCGAAACAGCACGATCCCCAAGTCAAAAACCGTCACGATAATCACGATCACCATCGCGATCGAGAGAATGCGGGCAACAATCCCCTCCACTTGTCTCAGCCGCATCAAGAAGATGTCGCTCTGAAGGTTGTAGGCGACCCAATCAAATGGGCGTTTTTTTCTGACCATGTTTACGCGTCGTCTCGCTGCCCCTGTACCCGAGTGTGTCTATTGTGCCGGTAAAGGGGACACAACCGTTTTGAAAATTTCTGAGTGGAATTAAAGCCCCTGTGATGGAAGGTTTCTGGGCTTTAATCACATTAGTAGCGATGCCTGCCCCGCAGACTTTTCACCGTTGTCTGGTGATTCGTCGTTGTATGTTGAGGCTTGTGCAGCCATGGTTATCCAGTAAGCTTTGCACCATTACAACTCATGACCTGCTCTCAAGCTTGTGGGATACTGCCCCATGAATCATTACTTTGCAACAGTGGCGCGGGGCTTAGAAAACCTGGCAGCCCAGGAACTGTCAGGACTCGGAGCTGAGCAAGTTGAGCCTGGTTTCTGCGGAGTCGCATTTGCGGGCGATCGCCCATTGCTCTATCGGGTCAATTTGTGGGCTCGCCTACCTTTCCGGATCTTGGTTACTTTGGGGAAATTTCCTTGTGTCACAGCGGATGACCTGTACAGCGGCATTCAAAGCCTAAATTGGTCTGGACATCTCACCCCAGACCATACCCTTGCGGTAGATGCTACAGGTAAAACCCACGAACTCAATCACAGTCATTTCACCGCGCTACAGGTAAAAAATGCAATCGTCGATCAGCAACGGTCGAGGGCAGGCATTCGCTCTGATGTCGATACCCGGTTTCCGGATGTACGGGTGAATGTACATCTCCACCGCGATCAGGCCACGGTCAGCCTAGACAGTTCTGGCAGCAGTCTGCACCGGCGCGGTTACCGTCCTGCCGTGGGTATGGCTCCCCTCAAGGAGTCTTTAGCGGCAGCGCTGATTGCCTTGAGCGAGTGGCAGCCCGGACAAGCCTTTTGTGATCCCATGTGTGGCTCTGGCACCTTGCCCCTAGAGGCCAGCCTGATTGCCTTAAACCATGCCCCTGGCTTGCGGCGAGATCGCTTCGGGTTTGAAACCTGGCCTGATTTTGACGCCGATATTTGGCAACAGCTCCGGCAAGATGCTAAAGCAGCGCAGATCCCTGATCTAGAAGCAACCATTGTGGGGTGCGATCGCAACTTAGACGTGATTCACCAGGCCCGCACCAATGCTCGCCACTGCGGGGTAGGCGCTCAGTTGGCTTTTCACAAGCGCGATTTAGCCCAGGTCGACGCCCCTGCTGCCAGTGGTGTCGTTTTATGCAATCCCCCCTATGGCAAACGCCTCGGAAAAGGGGATGATCTCAGCAGTCTCTATAAACTCCTCGGGGATGTCTTGAAACAGCGCTTTAAAGGGTGGACTGCCTACATTCTCAGTGGCAATAAGGCGCTGGCCCGCGCCATTGGCCTTAAATCAGCCCAGCGTTGGCCCATTTATAACGGCACCCTGCCCTGTCAACTGATGAAATACGAGCTGTATTAACGTGAACTCGACTGCGGGCAGGACATGAAGTTGACCCAAATCGCTTCGTCGCATTGACGTTTACCCATCAAGACTTCTGGTGCCATCGGCCATTTTGCTCAAAAGAGCTGCAACCGCCCTGAGCTTGACGTCATTTGCTTTGCGTAGCTAGAATAAACTCATAACGACTACGACTTACTCTGCATCAATATCAATGTCGTGCGTCTCAATCTCTGAGCAGAATTTCAACGAGGTATCCCATGGTCAAGATTGTTGGTATCGCCGGTAGTCTGCGTCCCGACTCCTATAGTCAAAAGGTTTTGAAGTTAGCAGGCGATCGCCTCACTGCTCTCGGCGCAGACGTTACCCTGTTGGATCTGCGCAACATGGATCTGCCCTTCTGCCATGGCGGCAAGGAATACCCCGATCATCCCGACGTAGACCACCTCCGCCAAGCCTTCCTCGACGCTGACGGCTTCTTGCTGGTTACCCCGGAATACCACGGTAGCGTCAGCGGCGTGCTCAAAAACGCCCTCGATCTCATGAGCTTTGACCAGCTCGACGGTAAAGTCACCGCCATGATCAGCATCCTCGGTGGCCAGACCAACAACAACGCTCTCAACGACCTGCGCACAATCATGCGCTGGGTCCATGCTTGGGTGATTCCTGAGCAGGTGGCGATCGGTCAAGCTTGGAAAGCCTTTGACGATCAGGGCAAGATTATTGACGAGAAGCTGTCCCAACGGTTAGAGGGTCTCGCCCAAAGCCTCTACAACAACACCCGTAAGCTGCGGAGCTTGGATTAGGTGTCATCAGTTAAAACTAGAATCCTGGGGAGGCAACCAGCCCATAAAAATATTATAGAAATGCGGTAACGCTCACCCAGAAAGGCTTTCACCATTTTCTGTATTATTCAAATCGGGCTCCTTAGGTTGGCTGGATGTAGCTGATAATGCGGTTTCGACCTTGGGTTTTGGCAGTGTAGAGGGCCTGATCGGCTTGATTTAACAGTTCAGTACTGGTTTTCACCGTTGACCCACTAAAGGCAATACCACCCGAGAGGGTAGTGCCAATGTGCTGTTGTCCGATCGCCAAGACTTGCTGCTGAAAACAACGCCGAATCTCGTCCATTTGAGTGTAAGTACGTACAGGAGTTGCATTAGGCAGAATGATGGCAAATTCCTCACCGCCATATCGGCAAGGAATACTGCCGATGGGCGCTTGTGCCTGCAAGAGTTTGCCAAACTGCTGCAGCATTAAGTCACCCACTAAATGCCCATGGGAATCATTAATAGATTTGAAAAAATCTAAATCGAGTAACGTAATGGCGATCGCTTCATGGTTAAGCTGAGCCTGAGCAAATTCTTGCTGAAAGCGTTCATCAAAGTAAGCACGGTTGAAGAGCCCGGTTAAGCTGTCTTGGATGGCTTTAGTATGAGCTTCATCTAAGGCTTTAAGGGCTTGCTCTAAATGAAGATTCTTACGATTAAGGGTCATGAGTGCCCTTTCCAAATCTTGCTTTTGGGATTGCAAGGTATCGTAAAAGATGGCTTTTTTAATAGCGGTAGAGGCATGAGTTGCTAGGCTAGTTAGGCATAAAATTAAATCGCTCTCCATTTCGATGCGCGTCTGATAAGGCATCATTTTTTGACTATTACCCGCCACTAAAAGGCATTGAGCATAGTCTTGATTTTCACCTAAATGAAAAACAACATATTCATGCATGAGCCACGTTGGTCTAAGTTGTACAAGTGGCCCGGTAGAGGCTAAAGCAGAACAAAGGTCATAGCTAATTTCTCGGTTCAGCTCGGCTAAATCGAGTTGTGAGGTTTTGATTTTGAGGCCTGCAACTTTTTGATAAACTGCTGGCTCATAGTAACCATCTAAAGCTTTTACATGAAAATACTGATTTTCGCTATCAGCTACTAAGATTAAACACCGCTCCAAGTTGGCTTTATAGAGAATAAATTCAACAATAACGTTTAAAACGGACTGTAAATCCAGGGATGTACTGAGCTGCCGCCCCACCTCATTCATGGCGTGGTAATGACGTACCTGCTGATCCACACGTTGCTGCACGTAATACAGCTTGCTTTCTACCTTGATTAACCGCTGAACTTCGTTGGTAAGACGATGAACTTGCTCTAATAAGGATTGATGATCGGGATGATGGACAGCTAACGGTGGCGGATAATGATCAGACCCTTGAATCGATGGCATGGTTGAAGCGAGCGATCGCTGAGCAGCATACTGAGCGTGCTGTCTCAGTATAGGACGATGACGATATCGGCATGGTTGTGAAAGCAGTTTTGGCCGTTTAAAGGCCCAATACCGCCATAGGGATAAAAGCCAATCCAAGGGACTGTGGGACCGATGGCACTTTGTAAGGTTGCCAGGAGAGCACGCTTTTGTGTGTCCCCGACTCGACCCGCACATTCAAGTTGAATCACAAACTGGGGGGTGCTTTCCCCCAGAGCCTCTAAGAGTTCCGCTGCAATTTTATGAATTCCAGCTTGAGTTTTGCCCTGATCTCGCCGCATCATCCAGACATCTGTGCCCGCTGAGATTTCCGTGGGAATTGTGATTGAACCCGTCTCAAGATTCCGGGCAATCATGCTCCGCACAAAAAACGCGTCATAGTTTTGAAAAGCATCCTGACTTTTCAGTCCTAAGCCGAGATTCCTAAGGGCGAGTTCCCAGTTCTCCAATTCTTCATCGAGTAAATACTGTCTGAGTATCTCTAAAGCAGGCTGATGATCTAGCTCAAAGATCTGGTTATTTTGGGAGCGAGTCACAGTATATTTGTTGCCTAAGGGCACACAGCCATGGCTGATTGACCAGGCAACTTGAGCTTTGCCCGCTAATGTAGCCCATACAACGCCGTCGGTCAGGATTGTATCATCGCAATATTGATAGGTGCGCGTCATAGCGTAGTTATCGGCAGACAAACCACCTAAAAGGGGCACCTGATTGGCTCGGTTGAATTGATCCTCTAGGGCTGAAATCAGCTGATCAAAATCACAAGAAATGCCGTCAGCAAATAAGAAATTCGCGATCGCATCAGATGAATCATGCTGGGCGAGAAATTGACCGACGCGATTACCCACGACAGCACTATCTTGGCTGAGACCTGGAACAGCGCCGTAGCTCAAGCGAATCTGAGCCGATTGAACCACCATGACGGCAACAGAAAAGTTGGATTCATCCGCTTCTCCTTGAACAATGACCCCCTCTCCAGAACAGCCAATGAGCGGTGCATAACCTAAGGTAGAGCGTACGGAATCCAGCAGTGTTCTTGGGCTATAGCCCACTGTAGAAAATAGTAGAATAAAGTCTGGCTTTGTAATATTTGCAATATTTAAAGCTTGTTGAGCTGCCTCATAGCCAGCTTGACGCGGATTGCGATGATGGCTAATGCCAACACCTACTTGGGTGACCATTTCAATCTTTTTAGTGAACGATTCTGATTTATACTCCCCAGCCCAGAATCAGAATTTTGCATGGTTCACTAAGGATTTAATCTGAATTTAAGTGATTTATTTTAGGCTTATATTAATAGGTATTGAACAGACCCAATTTCAGTATTTCTATTTACGTGAAAACTCAGAATATCAATCTTTTTGTGAGAAAGTGATGAGTTTTAACATCAATTCGATTGAGCTGTTTTAGTCAACCTCACTGCCTGCCCGCAGATACATCGCGGACTCATTTAAATTGGATTCACTGCAGCGATTTAGGTCAGGAGGGGTGGCTGCTTAGTGGTGCAGAAAACTTTTCAGCATCTTAGTCAGTCTCACCATGAGAATCTGATCACCTTGTTGAACTCTATGCGCTGCTCTAAAGCAAGCCGTTTTCGTTGAGAAGCATAGGCCTTAGGTGGACTTTTACTGGG
>JBHJIP010000134.1:0-40368 GCA_050043365.1 Leptolyngbyaceae cyanobacterium | reverse complement strand
CTCGGGCGCGCGTCTTGAGAATCGTCAGTGTGTCGGTGTCATCTGTCCAACCCCGCGCTGGTTCTTGTGCGGCGGCAGTACGGACATCCCCATTCCCGTTGTCTCGGGCGCGCGTCTTGAGAATCGTCAGGGTGTCGGGGTCATCTTTCCAACCCCGCGCTAGCTCTTGTACGGCGGCACTACGGACAGCCCCATTCTCGTCGTCTCGGGCGCGCGTCTTGAGAATCGTCAGGGTGTCGGGGTCATCTTTCCAACCCCGCGCTAGCTCTTGTACGGCGGCACTACGGACAAATTGGTTGGCGTGGGTCTGAGTCAGGTTCGTGAGTTGATCTCGGATTTGGGATTGTTGAGCACCTAACTGCGCAATCGCGGCAACGCTGGCTTCGGGTAGATAAGACTCGCTCTCGAACCCGAGACAGGTCTTTAGCCAAGCTTCGGGCTCGCTGGGCCAGTGGGTCGTGACTGCCGTGATCACAGCTCGGGCCGCATCTTCTGAAAAGCGATAGGGATATTCGGTCTCAGCGGCGGTTTTAAGGCGAGCGAGCAGGTGCCGGGGAATGGTCCCTAGGGTGGCGCGATCCCTCACCTCTCCCACACAATCCGCCGCCAGCAGCAAATTCATCAGCCCTGAGGGTTTAAGGCGATCGCCCTCTAAATGCTCAACAGGGTCCAGGGCTTGCTCCATGAGCCATGCAATCAGGTCTTGGGCAAAAACAGGCTTTACCATGCCCGTCACTAGGCGCAGCACCTCATGCCAGGTGCCATCTTGCCAATGGGGGGCAAAAATCTGATCTCGCAGTTGCTCAAAGTTGAGCCCCCCGGCTCTATCCCGCGCATCAAAGCGTTCCTTAATCTCAGCCGCACAGAAAAATTCTAAAAAGGTGCGATGCACAAAGGCATAGGCATCGCCCCCCAGAGAGCACAGCACAAAATTGCGATAGCGGAGCTGGTCAATAATCAAGGCAGCAATGCTGGGGGCATTGGGGGCTTCTTTGATGTCCTTGAGATAGCCCGTCAGACAGCGCTTTAAGTCGTCGTAGCGAATGAAATTACCCGCCAACCCCTTGGCGCTGTTTTGCATGGTGGCGGCCACTCGCCGCAACATGCCTTGCTTATCTTGGCGGTCAATTTCAATCGGATATTTCTCTAGTTTGGGATCCTTGAGCAGCTTTTCTTCCACATCCCACTGATAGAGCAGCACCTCAGCGGCCTTCTCATAGAGGCGCGCCCGGTCTCGGGGCAACTCTTCACCCCGATTCAAAATCGCCATTAAAGTCAACAGCAAAGGGTTGCCCGCCAACTCTTGGATGGCCGGAGAGCGAGTAATGGCCTGCTTGAGGCGATCTCGCTTGCGGTCACGCTCTGCCCCATCGGCATAGGTCAAGTGGTGCCATCTCTGCACAAAGCCCTCGATTTGTGTAGAGGTAAGATCTTGCAGCATAAAGTGCTGAAACCCAGCATCTCTCAAAGTTTGGGCACTGTAGCCAATCACTCGTGAGGTGACGATTACCGGCACCGATGGATATCGCTGGGTAAAGCTATGGATTTGGGTCAGCACCGTGCCCCGCTGCTGACGGTCTACCACCTCATCTAGCCCGTCAAACATCACCAGTGCGTTGCCCTCAGTAAGCCAGGTTTCGAGCTGATGTTCATTCAGGTGATTGACCCATTCACTCCCTTTGTGGACAAACTCGACAAAATCTCGACATTCCTGCTGAGCGCGGCTTTGGCTATAGCCCCGCAGCTCAATCAACAACGGAATTTGCGCTGTCGAAGGCTGCTGCGCCCAACACACCGCCAGATAGCGCAACAGGGTTGATTTACCCGAGCCCGGATCCCCCAAAATTACTAGGTATGGGTGGGGCGGCTGCACCCTTACCGTTGCGGGCTGCCAGCCCACAATGTCTAAAATCGACCGGGGAATTTGCGACCCATAGCGAGACTGGCGCTTTTGGGCTTCCATCTCGTCCAAAATTTCCATATCGCCCGCTTGCTGCAAGCGCCGCAAATGTTCCTTAGGCACCTCGTAAGTTTGGGGCAGATAGTCTTGGCACTCTCTCGCCTCTTGGGCCACAAACACCAGCCACAGCGAGCCGTTGCGATAGTTGGTGCCCTCTCGTTCATTCTTGCTGATGCCCAAACTACCCAGCTGCAGTGCCCCATTCTGCTCTAAAAGGGCGTCTCGATATTGAGCCAGATTAAAATCCACCGATCGCCCCGCCACCTGTTGCAGCAGGGCGGTTTGCGTCTTTTGAAGCTGAATGCCTAGGATGGCCCGTAGATCTTCATTGGCTTCAACGATGCCTGCCACCGCTTCTTGGTACTTTTGAGTAATTCGCCGCCACCGAAAGTCTTCTTTAGGAAACAGCCATCGCGCATCCAGATAGGTGTCTTCCCAAATCTGCTGGAGCTGCTCAAAGTTGACGGTTGGGTTGTCATAAACAAAGGCTTGCCCCAGCAACGCCCGAACTTCAGCATCTCGGACAAACTTTTTCAGCGCATCCCCATAAAAATGGTTGATGCTGGTGTCCGGCACATCGTTAGCCTGAAGTTCCTTAACAAACTGCTGTATGAATACCCCGATCGCCTCAGCCATGGGTTGCCTGAGCTGATTGGCCTTGAGCCGCGCCACCCCACCCGCTAGGCAGTCCTTAAAAAAGTTCTGCACGTAGTCTTCCATCGCAGATGTGGTGAGGTTGAGTACCTGCTGCAGCACCAACTGACCCAACTCAACCCCGGTGGCAACCGCTAACCATTCCAACATGGGGGCGTCTCATTCTTCGTTGCCTACACTATGCCACTCCCTTTCACAAACCGACGAGATAGCCCATTCCTACAGTCATAATTGTCTACGCGATGGTGCAGCCCGCGAAAAGAAGCGGCTAAAGAATAGGCATGTTAAACAACGCCCTGAGGCTGATCACAAATGGTTTATATCTGGTGCCTTGGCAGGTCGCTCAATATAAGCGCCAGGTGCCAGGTACAACGGTTGTGGCAGCAGGGGCTGCCAAAGGTCGCCAATTCCGCCAAGCCGCCCCCGTACAGCGAGAAATGGGCTGGATAACCGCAAAGCGAGGGGCGCTGATCCTCTCTGAGAGCGAACTGTGCTGCGGGGATTGGCACATCCCTTTGACTGAAATTCAGGCGGCTAGTTTGCAACCGACGGCGGGGGGAATGGTGCTAAAGGTAGCTACAGCTTCAGGGCTTTACTACCAGTTTGGTCTCTCCCGTGACCCGGCTTGGCAGCAGCAAACGGTGCTGCCCTTGGAGATCGAACCTCGCCGTGACCTGGCCTTTTCGAAGGCTAGCGTGGGGCTGCGAGGATTGGCGTGGCTGTTTTTGAGTTTCTCACTCATTCAAGGGCTGCTAGCCCAGGAAGCGATTTTATATCTGTTGATACTCGCATTCGTCTGGCTCTGGATCAGTCGCCAACTGCTGAGCGCGTTTCAACAGTGGCGACGGCCAAAGCAATAAATCCTGTCATTGTTCTCCCTGATGGGCTAAGCGGGTCAACGGTTGAGGAATGGCCGGTACTCGGGGGTGTTGACGACACAACAGCACATATGCAGCTGGGGTGAAGTAGAGTGCGAGTATCGGCGAGCCGCCGATGCCACCCGCGATCGCGATCGCCAAGGGCTGCCAAAAAGGATCCCCATCGACCAAGAGCGGTACAAAGCCCACCATCGTGGTGATTGTGGTGGTTAAGACGTGGCGGGTGGCTTTGACCACCACCGCCTGCACCGCCTTCGGGTCCCCCCGTTTAGCCTGGGGGTCTTCGTTCAGGGCTGAGAGGACAATAATCGCGCCGTTAATGGCAATCCCTACCAAACCCATAGTGCCGACGATCGCCATAAAGCCCAGCAGCGACCCAAATACCTTCAGCGAAAACAGCGCCATGCCCACAGAGCCAACGGCGACGACAGCCACAATGCCTGCCTGACGGAAGGACCCCAAGGACAATACCAGTGCCGTCAGCATCAGCAACACCAGCAGCGGCGCATACAGCACCAGGTTGCCGACCGCTGAATTGCGCTCTGCAAATTCGCCGCCAAATTCGTAGCCATAGCCAGGGGGCAGAGTAAAATCAGCGGCTTTGAGCTGAGCACGCAGATCATTCAACACTTTGTCAGGCAAGACCCCAGCGGTGATAAACGCCTGCACCGTGTTGACCCGCTGCTCATCGCGGCGGGCAATGTTGGCGGTCTCGGCCACCAGGTCAAACTCGCCCAGGGCGGAGGTGGGGCGAAAGGCCCGATCAGGAGATTGATCCGGGCGCAGATTCAGCGAGGCCAGTTGGCTAAGGCTGGCTCGGTCAGGGTTGGTGAGCCGCACCCGCACCGGCAGGTTTTCGGTGGATTCGAGAATCGCGCCCCCGGTCACCCCTTCGGAATAGGCTTCCAACTGCTGGGCTAGGGCGGTATTGTTCACACCCGCCCGCTGCACCTGCTCGTTATCCACCGTGAGCCCGAGTTTGGGCTGCCCTTCGGTTAGGTCATCGCGCACCTGCACCACATCGGGAATCGCCGTTAGCATGGCCCGCACCTCTAGACCCAACTGTCGTAGGGTTTCAACGTCGGGGCCGTAGAGGCGCATTTCGACTGGGGCGTCATAGGGCGGCCCCTGTTGAAGCTGCTGAACAATCACCCGCGCCGCCGGAAATAACGCGTCGAGCTCCGCTTGCAGCGTTTGTACAATGCCTGCCACGTTTTGCCCAGACTTGAGCTGCACCATGGCCTGGGCATATTGGGCTTGATTTTCACGGTTACCAATCAGGTTGTAGTAAAACTTGGGGGCGCTTTCGCCAATGAACCAATGGACGTCTTCAACCTCGTCGTGGGCGAGGATGCGATCGCGAGCCAACAGCACCTGTTCGCGGGTTTGAGCGATCGCCGTTGGGGCCGCAAACTCCACCTCAATCTGGAACTGATCGCGGTTCACCAAGGGGAAAAACTGCTCTTCCAAGGTGCCTGCAGCGATTAGGCCGATCAACGGCACGACCAGGGTCAGAGCCACCCCCAGCAGCGGCCGAGCAATCACCCGACCAATGGACCAGCGATAGAGACGCCCCAAACGCGGGGACGAAATGCCTTCGTACCACCAGGCACCCGGCTTCATCAGCACCATCACCATTCGGTCGCGCCAACTTGGCTGCCTTTGTTGACGGGCACGGTCGTAATCCCGACTGCTATCGCTTAGCATCCGCCCTGCCAAGGCCGCAATCACCGTCAGCGAAATTGCCAAGGAGGAAATCAGCGACAAAATCACGCTGAGGGCAATGGAGCCGACAAATTCTCCGGCGGCTCCCGGCAGGAGATAAATCGGCAAAAAGGTGAGTACAGTGGTCAGGGTCGAGGCCAGCAGCGGTACCTGTAGGTACTTCACCGTTTTGATCACGGCTGGTAGGGGCGGCTCACCCTGCTGCATCTCCACCTGAATTTCATCGACCACCACTACGGCGTTATCAATCAGTAGCCCCAGGGCAATGATCAGCCCAGTCACCGACATCTGGTGAATCGCCACCCCAAACACGCTCATCCAGCCCAGCACCGCAAACACCGTCAGCGGTAGCGCCAAGCCCACCACCAGGGCAGAGCGCCAGCCCATGCCTACCAGTGCCACCAGCACCACCAAAGCCGCCCCAAACAACAAGTTCAGGATCAGGGTACTGATCCGATTTTCCACATAGCGACTCTGGTCAAACACCAGGTCTAAGCTCACCCCTTGAGGCAGGCGATCGCCAAAGTCCTCTAGTTCCTGGCGAACCTGGATCGACCATTGATCGATCCGCCGTCCAGACTGCATCATCACCCCCAGCACCACTGCCGGTTGACCACTGACGATGGCCTGAGCACTGAGGGGATAGCGCACCCCCCGACTGACCCGAGCAATGTCGCTCAACCGAGTGAATTGGCCACTGCTAGATTGCACGGGCAGTTGACGAATCTGCTCCACCGTCTCCAGCTCACTTTCCACCTCAATCGCCAAGTCTTGCTCCGGGCTCCGCAGTTGACCGGCAGTCACTTTGGCGTCACTGAGATTGATCTGCTGGGCTAACTGCTGGGGCGATAGGCCCACACTCACCAGGGCTGGCGCGTCGACTTCGACCAGGACCTCTTCGTCAGGGCTGCCGAAGGAGTCCACCACTTCAGTACCGTCAATGCCCCGCAAAACCACCCCTAGCTCTTCGGCGTAGCGACGCAGCACCGCGTAGTTAGGCTCACTGGGCAGGGTCCAAGTCAGGGAGGCGATCGCCGTATGGGCTTTGACATAGGATTCTTGCAGCTCTGGTGCGGCCACCCCAGAGGGAAATCGCATCGCTGCATCGTCCATCTCATTCCGCACCTGAGACCAGATCGGCTCGGCGTTCTTAACCGTATCCACCAGCTCCACCAAAACAGTGGAAAAGCCCACCCGCGAGTCGGATTCTAAAACCTTGATCACCTCAATTTCAGAGAGTTCTTCTTCTAAAACCGTAGTAACTAGGGCTTCAACCCGTTCGGCGCTGGCCCCTGGGAAAGCGGTTTGAACCACCGCAACGCGAGAAACCTGTTCCGGATCTTCCTGGCGGGGCAGGGCCTGGAAGGAGGAAAGCCCCCAGGCCAAAAGCATCACGAGGGTCAGAATCAGGAGGCGAATGTTTTTATAAAACGGGCGAACCATGGTGGGTGATAGAGGTGGATGGGTGTGAGGGTTAGGGAGTAGGGCAGTGGGGGGAGTAGGGCAGTGGGGCGATAGCAAAAGGATGGATGAAGGCAGGATTGGAAGTCTTGCCATGCACAAGGGATTTAGCCGTCGGTAGTGTCCGAACTTAACGGCGGTCTGCTACGGGTGCGCAATTAGGTGAGAATTTCTATTCCCTATTCCCTGCTCTCTGTTTCCTGTTTTCCGAACCCCGAATTCCGAACTCCAAATTCACTCAAGCGGCTGAACCTGCTGCCCTGGGACGAGACGATGGGTGCCGCTGGCGACGACGCGATCGCCAGGCTGTAAGGTGCCTCGTACCAAGACGCGATCGCCTTCTTGATGCAAGATCTCTACGGCCTGGGCCTGCACCGTATGGCCAGGTTGGTCAGGATCGGGTTCGGTCACGACATAGGCATTCCATAGGCCGCGAATTCCCTGGGTCAAGGCGGCGGTCGGCAGCCAAATCCCATCGGTGGGAACCGTTTCGATTAGCTCCGCTCGCACCGTCTGACCGGGGCTAATGGCCGTCGCTGTGGAGGTTAGGCGGAAAACCACGATTTGGGTGCGGGTATCGGAATCCACTTCCGGCAAGATCGCTGTGACGATCGCGTCATAGGTTTCGGTCCCCATACTCAGGGTTTGAGGCTGACCCACCTGTAGGGTTTGGGCCACATCCGTCGGCATACCAATGCGGGCCTCGGGGGTCGCACTTTCCACAAATCGCAGCACCGTCTGACCGGCCCCCACCACGGTGCCCTCATCCACCAGCCGAAACGCAACAATCCCATCAAAGGGGGCCGTGATCGTACTTTTGCTGAGGGTGACCTCTAGGTCGGCGATGCGGGCATCAAGCTGTTGGACTAGGGCCTGTTGGGCCGTCAACTGTTCTTGGCGGGTGCCATTTTGCAGCTCAGCCAACCCACTTTGAGCCTGCTCCAGTCGCGCCTGCAAGGCTCCTTCCCCAAAGGCAAACTCGTCTAGCTCTTCTTGGGAGATCGCCCCCTCGTTGTACAGGGCCTCCCGCCGCGATCGCTGCATTTCTTGCAATGCCAACTGCTGTTCTAGCTCTCGCACCGTGGCGGTGGCGGCGGCAATGTCTTCAGTTCTGGGACCCGCCTCTAGCTCCGTCAGTTGGGCCAGGGCACGGACCCTCTCGGCAGCGAGCTGCTGCCGCTGGGTTTGCAAGTTGCGGGTGTCTAGACGAGCGATGGGGGTACCCGCCGCGACGCGATCGCCCCCTTGCACATAGACCTCAACCAGTTGACCACTGCGTTCAAACCCCAATTCGCTGGTGCGCAAGGCGGCAATTTCGCCCGTGTAAGCGCGGGCTACCTCGTAGCTACTCACCGCCTCAACGGTAATCGTCTCCACAGGTAAAACCTGATCGGCTTCGGCGGCCTCCACCCCAGCTCCAGCTAGGCGCGTTTGGAAAACCGGAACGCCAACCACCAGCACCAGGGCGGCACTACAGCCCAGCGCTCGCCGGGGATACCGCTGAATTTTCCCGAAGAATCCTCGCCCCAGAGCTGGGGGCAGTGCGTTAGAAGTCATGGCGTTTATTCAAACGGTCGTTTGATAGAATTAAAACGTACGTTTGAATGAAAGGCAAGTTAAATCCTTTTATTCCATCAATTGGCCGGTTGGGACCTTAATTTCCAGTGGGAGCCCAATGGTGTGCCGCCTAGGGTACGTGGGCAATCAACGGCGAAACTCTGGCTGGCCTGTCCTAACGAATCAAGCACTGCAACCGTTTTGCGGCACCTAGCTTTAATGGTCTCCAGCCCCTAGCATGGATGCAGTTCACTGGCCGGAATGGCATGGGTAGCACCGCCTCAGTCGAAACCAAAGAGCAAATTCTGGATGTCGCTGAGCGCATGATTGCGGAGCGTGGCTTTGCTGGCACGACCCTACGCAACGTGGTCAGCCAGGCTGGGGTGAATTTGGCGGCGGTCCACTATCACTTTGGCTCTAAGGAAGAGCTGTTTCGGGCCACGGTGGCGCGGTTGGCTCGTCCGGTTGTGGAACAAGAACTGGCGGCTTTGAGACAACTGCAGCAGGAACAAACGTCGCCCTCGGTCGAAGCGATCTTGACCGCTTTTCTGGAGCCACCGCTGAAGCTGCTATTAGGGGCAGAAGAGCAGTCCCGTATGGTTCGGGCGCAGTTTATGGGGCGCTGCCGCACCGAACCCGAACCGATTCAGAGCATTGCCGCGCAAGAATTTGACGCCAGTCTCCAGGCGTTTTTAGAGGCATTGCAGCAAGCATTGCCAGACCAGTCGAGGCCCCAACTGCAGTGGAAATTTGACTTGGCGATCGCCATTCTGGTTCGGGTCCAAATGGAAGCGGGCCAACCCAATGCAGTGATTCAGGGTAGCCAACCTGAGGATATTCAACAGGCGGTTTCGCAACTCGTAACGTTTATGGCGGCGGGGATGCGATCTTAGTCAGCGCGCTGAATCACTGGGTAGAGCGGTTCTTGGCCATTCAATTGCCAGAGGCTGATGCAGAGGGCCGTGGCGATCGCCAGCCACACCATTGAAGGGAAAATAATCCACCCGGCCAGGGGAAGGGTTTGATAGTAGCCGAAGGTGACCACCGCCACCGAGAGGAGCGGCCCGATAATCACCACCGGCACGGCAGTGCCCAAGCGCCCTTCCACCGTGAAAATCGTATTCCAGGTATCCCCCAAGCTGAGGTGAATCCCAAACAGAATCAAGGGCCAGCAAAGGAAGGTTTGCCCCATTTCAGCCCAGATCAAATAGGCTGCCACCACTCGCAGTACCGCAATGCTCATCCACACAATCGGAAAGGCTAAGGGGGGCGGAGCCCAACCGGGACGCTGTAGGGCCGTATAGCGACCACTATTGCGGGTGTTATCCAGCAGCGAAAACAGCCGGGAGCGCAGGGTCAAAAAGGCGAAAAAGGCACAGGCGATCGCGGTCATGCCCCAAGCCGGTAACCCATCGAGGTTGATGCGCCCCGTGGCCCAATCCATCAGCCCCAATAGCCCCGTCAAACCCGCGATTTGAAAGCAGGTCGCCCCTACATATGTCAGGGTGACCCGCTTATCCCATTGGGGGTTCTCTAAATCGGTTTGGACCGTGGTTTCGCGATAGGTCTCGTCGACGCCCATGACGGTGTTGACGCCACTTTTGACCCAATTTTTGCTGCTCATATGAGTGACTCCAGCTTCTCGCTCCGCTTATGTCCCTCTGCGCCACACAATGGCTTTTTGGCACTAGTGCAATGCCAAGATTCAGAGCGTGTGTAGCGTGGTGTCGAGGTTGCGAGACCCACGGTCTCAGTTAATCGGTTACATTTCGTGGGTCGCACTACGTTTGACCCACGCTACGACATAAGTTTTTGATATTGACAGACCACTAGGCCATCAGGGTTTCTAAGGCGGCACTAAAAATGGAGTAGGGTTTCACCCCAATGATGGTTTCGACCAGTTCGCCCTCTTTAAAAAACATCACTGCCGGGATGCTCTTAATGGACAGGCGCTTAGCCAGTGCCTTGTTGTCATCCAAGTCGAGCTTGAATACCTTAGCGCGATCGCCATATTCATCGGCCAGCTGATCCATCAGCGGTGCTACCACCTTGCAAGGTCCGCACCAAGTCGCGGTGCAGTCCACCACTAAGAAGGTCTCACTGGCCAGAAGTCCTTCAAATGCGACCTCATCTTCGATAAAAGCAACCATCACTGCGTCTCCATGGGGAAGGCGTCCTCACCATAGACCACAACGGTCACGGTCGAGACAAATTCGGGGTGGTCATCCGACTTTAACGGACCCTGACGGTCTAGTCCGAACCCTATACTTTGCTTAGGATTGACTCGTTAGCACGCAAGGGAGAGAACGGATGGTCAGCACCCGAGAATCATCGGTTAAGCCGAATCAAAATGGTTCAAGTCCGGTGGCGGCTGCTTCAGTTCGCCCTTGGACCATTGAGGATAGCGAGGCCCTGTACCGCATCCAGGGCTGGGGGGAGCCCTATTTTTCAATTAAAGCGGCGGGTCATGTGACGGTGTCGCCTCGGGGCGATCGCGGCGGTTCCCTCGACCTCTATGATTTGGTGAATGCCCTGAAGCAGCGGAACCTGAGTCTGCCGATCTTGATTCGCTTCTCTGACATTTTGGAAGACCGGTTAGAGCGGATTAATGCCTGCTTTGCCAGGGCGATCGCCCGCTACAGCTATGAGGGCACATACCGGGGAGTGTTCCCGGTTAAATGCAACCAGCAGCGCCACCTGGTAGAAGACCTGGTGCGGTTTGGTCAACCCCATCAGTTTGGCCTGGAAGCGGGTTCGAAGCCGGAGTTGCTAATTGCCCTGGCAACGCTGCAAACGCCAGGAGCGCTGATTATCTGCAATGGCTACAAAGACGCCGAATATATTGAAACCGCCATGCTCAGTCAGCGGTTGGGCCAGACCCCCATCATTGTGCTGGAGCAGCTAGAAGAAGTGGAGCTGGTGATCGCCGCCAGCCGTCGCCTCAAGATTCGCCCAGTGCTGGGGGTGCGGGCCAAGCTCAGCAGCAAGGGCATTGGCCGCTGGGGGGGCTCAGCGGGCGATCGCGCCAAGTTTGGCCTCACCATTCCAGAAATTGTGGCGGCGATCTCGGCCCTTAAAGAAGCGGACATGTTGGATTGTCTGCAGTTGCTCCACTTCCACATCGGTTCCCAAATTTCGGCCATTAGCGTGGTCAAAGACGCCCTGCGAGAAGCTTGCCAGATCTATGTGGAGATGGCGGCGCTGGGGGCACCCATGGGCTACCTGGACGTGGGTGGCGGCTTGGGGATCGACTATGACGGTTCTAAAACCAACTTCCACGCCTCGAAAAACTACAGCACCCAGAACTATGCCAATGACGTGGTCGCCGAGGTAAAAGAAGCCTGTGCCGCCCGCGAGTTGCCGCCGCCCACCCTGGTCAGCGAGAGCGGGCGGGCCTTGGCCTCCCATCAGTCGGTGCTGGTGTTTGACGTGTTGGGCACCAGCGAAATTCCCTCCATTCAGGAGCCGATTCCGCCCACGGAAACGGACCATGCCCTGCTGCGGGAGCTGTACGAAACCTACACCCAAATTGATCTGCGCAACTACCAAGAGGCCTACAACGACGCGGTGCAGTTTAAGGATGAAGCGATTAGCCTGTTTAACTTTGGCTACTTGAGTTTGCCAGAGCGGGCCAAGGTGGAGGGACTGTACTGGTCCTGCTGTCGCCGCATTTTGGAGCTGGTCCGCAACGAGTCCTACGTGCCCGACGAACTCGAAAACCTCGAAAAAAGTCTGGCGGCGATTTACTACATCAACCTGTCGGTATTCCAGTCGGCTCCCGATAGCTGGGCGATCGATCAGCTCTTCCCGATCATGCCGATTCACCGCCTCAATGAAGAACCCACCTGTCGCGCCACCCTGGCCGACCTCACCTGCGACAGCGACGGCAAGGTGGAGCAGTTTATCGACCTGCGGGATGTAAAGCCGGTGCTAGAGCTCCATGATGTAAAGCCGGAGAAACCCTACTGCCTAGGGCTTTTCCTGGGAGGGGCCTATCAAGAAACCATGGGCAACCTGCACAACCTATTTGGTGACACCCACACGGTACACATTCAGCTCACACCGAAGGGGTATCAGATTGAGCATGTGGTGAAGGGGGACACGATGACGGAGGTGCTCAGCTATATGCAGTATGACTCTGAGGATCTGGTGGAAAATATTCGTCGCCGCACGGAGCAGGCGCTGCAGGAGAACACGATTACTTTGGCTGAGTCGCAGTTGCTGCTTCAGCATTACGAGCACAGTTTGGGGCAGTACACTTACTTGGCAAATGAGTGATGTGCATGGGTTAAGCTGGCCAAAAGTTGCTGAGCGGGATGCGGGCAGACGGTGACCAAAGATTTCTTCGTGAGTTACAACAGCGCTGACAAAACCTGGGCGGAGTGGATCGCCTGGATTTTAGAAGAGCAGAACTACAGCGTGGTGATTCAGGCGTGGGATTTTCGTCCTGGGGGCAATTTTATTCTGGATATGCAGCGGGCGACGGAAGAGAGCGATCGCACCATCATGGTCTTGTCCGAAGCCTATCTCAAGGCCAGCTACACCCAACCAGAATGGGCTGCGGCCTTTAAGCAAGACCCAGAATCCACCGCCCGCAAGGTCATCCCAATCCGGGTGGGGGACTGCAAGCCCCAAGGGATGCTGGCCCCGCTGGTATATGTGGATTTGGTGGGTCAGGATGAGGCCACGGCAAAGCAGTTGGTGCTGGCGGCGCTGCAGGAGCGGGCCAAACCGGCAACAAAACCGGGCTTTCCGGGCAGTGCCACAACCGAGGAACGAGTGACCACTGAGAAGGTTTTATTTCCTGGGGAAACCAGCCAGCAGGCCACTGCCCAGTCGCCACCCAAAAACACGCCACCCAAAAAGGTCAACCTCACCTCTCGGGAGCGGTTGGCGATGAGTCGCCAGATTACAGGGCTGACGGTGCATTACTTTAATGACCTTTTGCTGCTGTTGGGTCCACCGGCGGGTCTAATTCCACCGCCCTCGACTCAGCAGGGCGATCGCGTCTACGCCCTATTAAACTGGGCACAAAGCACGACGGGGCCAGGGCTTGGCGTAGTACAAGAGGCCCTCGCCGATATTCTCCCTCCAGAGCAGCGCTAGCCTTTAATCTCAACGGTTGCAAACTCATTGGTTGCAAATAGTGGGCAATTACTTTGAGCATAGGGCCTAAGATTTCGGACCTAGACGTACCATGAAAGGACTGATTTCCCCGGTTCGTTGATGGATCAAGCCCTGCTCACCAAGCTCCAGCAAGCCTATCAAGATCTGGATCTGTTTCCATTGGTGGAAGCGGAGGACATCGAGCGGTTTCGGGTGGATTATGGACGCGCTGTGCTGGTGCGGCTGAAGCAAGAAATCGGGGCGTCAGATAAAAACGACAAGTTTGTATTTGCGGGTCATCGAGGGTGTGGGAAATCGACCCTGCTGAAGCGGTTGTCGGTAGAGATGCAGAAGGAGCACTTCATTGTGTTCTTCTCAATCGCCGATTTGATCGAGATGTCGGGAATTACCCACACCAATATCCTCTACGCGATCGCCCTAATGCTGCTCCATCGGGCCAGCCTCCAACGGATTAATATCCCCAGCGACATCAAGGAAACCCTGCTGGGGTGGAACAGCACCGTTCGTACCCAGATCAGTGGCCAGGAAACCTCTGGAGCATTGGGCATTGGGGGTGACTTTCTAGATGCGGTTACCGCCAAACTTCAGCAGGAAAAGACCTTTCGGGATGAGCTGGAAAAGACTTTTGAGAAGAAAATCTCTGATCTGGTGGGCAAGTGCGATCGCCTTGCCGCCGCCATCCAAATCCAGACAAAGCAGCCTGTCTTAGTGATCATTGACGACTTGGACAAGCTGGACCTGCCTTTGGTGGAGCAAATCTACCGCCACAACATCAAGTCGCTGTTTTCACCCCAGTTCCGGATCGTGTTTACCATCCCAGTGTCAGCAGTACGAGAACCCCAAATTGTGGGAGCCTTGAACTCAGAGGGAATTGTACGGGTTCATCCATTTCCGGTGGCGAAGTTTTACCCTAAGGAACAGCGTCACGACACCGAAGCTGAACCGGTTACTAAAACTGTGGATACGCTCCTAACGGTGCTTCAAAAGCGGTTGCCCGATGGCTTAATGCAGCCAGAAACCGCCCGCAAGATCGTGTTGCAGAGTGGCGGTGTGGTGCGAGAACTGGTGCGGATTGCGCGGGAATGCTGCACAGAAGCGATGGTACAGCTCGAAATCGAGCCCGATCGCCCCACCCAAACCATCGACGACACTATCCTCACCGCCGCCCTACGCAACCTACGCAATGACTTTGCCCGCCAAATCGGCAGCGATCTCTATGATTTGTTGGCTGAGGTCTACGAAGAGGCGGAACCCCCTGATACCGGCGATGAGAACTTTGTAAAGCTCTTACACGGGCTGATGGTGCTGGAGTAAATCAACGATGACCTCTGGTATGACGTGCATCCGATCGTGGCGGATCTGCTGCGACAAAAGCAGCGCATTGATTAGGGGGCAACTTGGACGACCTCACCCACCAAAATCAGCGCAACTTCCGCCGCCTGGTGGTGTCCCTCAAGGCCAGCCGCGATCGCCTCAACTTGCTGCTGGCCATCTGCGATAACTGGCGCTATCGGGATGAGCTGATTGCCGACTACGAAGCCGAACTTACTACAGCGGGAGTGCAGTGCCATCGGGTGACGGTCAACCGCAGTCAGCCCAGTCTGAAGGACAGCTTGCAGGCGCTCGCGACGGCACAGCCGGAGCTAGCGGACAAACAGATTCCCGCCTTAGTCACGGTGTTGGGTGCTGATGAACTGTTGAGTATCCAGCTCAATGAACCCAAGTCGGCCCAGGAGCAGTTTTTCTTCTCGGTGCAGTGGACGAGGGAAAGCCTAAGGCAATTTCAGTTCCCCTTGGTGCTTTGGCTGACACCTGCCATCGCTACTGACCTAGCCCAACAAGCTCCTGATTTCTGGAGCTGGCGCGGCGGCACCTTTGAATTCTCGCAACCCATTGCCCAGGATGTGGCGATACAGCTGGCAGCGGGCAAAGATATTCCACAAGTTGCAGATCGTGATGGTATCCAAACGACCCTTAATCCAACAGGGCTAGAAAAGCAAATCACTGAACTTACTGCCCAACAACCAGATTCCCCGCTTCTGGCAAGTCTGTACAACAGTTTGGGGCAAGCCTACGAAAAAGCAATTCGCTACGACAAGGCAGAAATTGCCTATCATCAGGCACTGAAACTCATAAAGCAACTCAACCCTGAACATATAAGTGTGACCGATGGCCTTAAAAACCTTGCCCGTCTTTACTGTTACCAAGGTCGTTATGGTGAGGCAGAACCTCTTTACAAGCAGGCGTTGGCGATGCAGCAACAACTACTCGGCAATGAAAATCTTGATGTAGCCAGTAGTCTTAATAGCCTAGCTAGCCTTTACAAGGCAGTTGGTGGCTATAACTTAGCAGAACCTTTGTATAAGCAAGCGTTAGCAATACGGCAGCGGCTACTTGGTAAAAAACATGTAGATTTAGCGAACAGTCTCAATAATTTGGCTGAACTTTACAGGTTTCAAGGTCGCTACAGTGAGGCAGAACCTTTATATAAGCAGGCCCTAGCTATGCGGCAAGAGCTTCTGGGTGATGAGCATCCTCATGTCGCAACCAGTATTAATAATCTTGCACTACTGTATCTATTTCAATGTCGCTATGACGAGGCGGAGGAACTGTCTCGTGAAGCTTTGAAATTGTGGGAAAAACTGCTAGGCAATAAACACTTTTCTGTAGCTACTAGGTTCAATAACCTAGGATCCCTACGTTTCCGTCAGGGAAGATATGCAGAGGCAGCAAGATACTTAGCACAGACGTTGCCAAATATAGAACGTCTATTAGGGATAGATCATCCTCAGACGAAAAGCCTACGTGCAAATCTAGAATTTATACAGCAGCATTTGTAAAGGCAGAACCTTTGGCACCCCAGAAGATCCCTGGGTTCTTAGGCTGGTTTTTAAGGTCACTGATCCTTCACCCCCAAGAACCCAGGGATCTGCACGCAACGGCAACCCTGACGTCTTACCATAACCCTTCACATCTCACCCAAAATCCCTTTTTCGGGGGGTGCGAGCTTCGACCTGAGACTTCGGCGTGAGCTCAGTCGAACGCTCAGCCGAAGGGGAGATTGGACCCCGCATTAGGGGGGTTGGGGGCTAGCCCCCAATTCCGCCAAAGGCATAGATGCCGCTTAGCATCCGTCACAATGGAAAATAATGCCAACTTCCTGCCATGCCAGCCCCCCTAGAGACCCTCCTCAATCGCCCCTTCAACGATATTGACCTCACCCCCGACGCAGCAGTGACCCTGCTGACTCAAACCGACCCAGGGGCGATCTCGGCCATTCAAGCTGCTGCCGATGCATTGCGCCAGCAGCAGGTGGGCGACACGGTCACCTATGTGGTTAACCGCAACCTCAACTTCACCAATATCTGCGAGCAGCACTGCAACTTCTGCGCCTTTCGGCGGGATCCAGGGGCGGAGGGGGCCTTTTGGCAAGACTGGGGGATGATGCGCGAAAAAGCTGCCGACGGGGTGGCGCGGGGCGCGACCGAAATCTGTATGCAGGGGGGCCTTAACCCCGCCGCCAAAATCGACGGCAGCAGCCTCAAGTACTACCAGCGCTTGGCCAGCAACCTCAAAGAGGTTTTCCCCGACCTGCACCTCCATGCCTTTTCTCCCCAAGAGGTGGAGTTTATTGCCCGCGAAGATGGCCTTAGCTTTGCCGATGTGATTACGGCTCTGGTCGAAGCCGGGGTGGGCTCGATGCCCGGTACCGCCGCTGAAGTCCTGGACGATCGCGTTCGTCAGATCCTTTGTCCCGAAAAGCTAAAGACCAATACCTGGCTAGAAATTGTCGGTTTGGCCCACAGCATGGGCCTACCCACCACCAGCACCATGCTCTGTGGCCACATCGAAACCCCCGAGCAGCAAATCACCCACCTAGAGCAGATTCGGCAGTTGCAGCAGCGGGCGATCGCCCAAAACAAACCGGCCCGCATCACCGAATTCATTTTGCTGCCCTTTGTAGGCCAAGAAGCGCCGCCAATGCTGCGCCGCCGGGTGGGGCGGGACCAGCCCGTCCTGGCCGACACCCTGCTGCTAACCGCCGTGGCCCGCCTCTACCTGGGTCGCTGGATCCCGCATCAACAGCCGAGCTGGGTGAAGCTGGGGCTGACCGGGGCAACGGAAGCACTGCGGTGGGGTTGCGATGATATCGGCGGCACCCTGATGGAAGAGCACATCACCACTATGGCCGGAGCCCAGGGGGGGACCGTGATGACTGTGGCGGAACTGCAGCAGGCCATTACCCGCCTAGGCCGTCAGCCCCAACAGCGCGATACCCTCTATCGGCCCGTTTCGGCGGGCAACCCCTCAGAGGCGGATGCCTCAATCGGGTCTATGGCCCCGGCCCTGCAGTCCCGCAGCCACAAGCGCACCGCCTGACCAATCACCGCATTACTACTCTCTTCTGGCGGGGTGGGGGGCCGCGACGAACCCTCTGCCCCCAGCCGCGAAAACATAAAGGCCAATCGCCAGCCATCATCGGCCTCGGTCAAAAACAGCCAGTGAAACTGCTGCAAATTCACCTGTTCCGTCTCGGTATATTGGCGCTCTAAAGTGGTGAAAAAGACCTGGTCAACCGATTCGGGGTCATATTCGCCGCTATTAAAGAGGCGATCTGAGATATCTAGGGGCTCAAGCTCCGCCTGCCCCGCCACCAGCACCGTGCCAAACCCGGCGTCATTTACTCCCAACTGACGGCGGGCCACGCGATTGGCGTAGCTGGGCACATCCCGAATCAGCCCGGTGATTAAGGTTTCCAAATCTACGGGGCAAGTCGTTAGAGGGCGCAGGTAGGGGGCCGGGGTGGGGCTGGTGATTTCTTCCGATACAGCGCTGTCGGTTTCGTCCGCTTGGGCGAAAGACTGGTCCCAAGGAACTATCGCGGTCGGCGAGAGGGCGATCGCCCCCAAGATTGCCGCAATCATGCGTCTCGATACCATTGCTATGCCTCCGCTCCCCCGTTGAGCCTAGCAAGTTTTAGGGCGGTTCCCAGGCTTCTATCCACTTGGATCCAGTCTCCCCTAACGGGTACGGATCTCCTCCCCATGGGGTCAGCGATTGCACATTGACGCCTGCACGGTCTCTCTTCACAATGTGAATATAAAGAAACCTATACTGCTTTAAACCATTCCAATGGCTGATATTCAACCCACGGTTGTCCCCCAGATCAAACGCTCCAAAGCTGGATTCAACCAATATGCTGAGCGGCTGAATGGCCGTGCCGCCATGGTGGGATTTATCGCTATCGTTATGATCGAAGCGGTCACCGGCAAAGGCATCTTGACCTGGCTCGGTTTGACCTAGTCCCCAACCTATTCGAGGCAATCGTAACCATGGGTCACCCCGCCCCCCGATTCATTCAACGCAGCTTTCGTAAAGAGCCAGTGATCAGTATGGTCGTCACCGTTGGCTTAGTGAATGCGTTGCTGGGCAGTTTGCAAGGGCAGGCCCTGTTGGCCGTGTTGGGGGTACTTGTGGTGGGCGGCAGTCTCTCTTGGCGCACCTGGCATCGCTATCGTCGTCCGGCCCCCATGGCCGAACGGTCGATGCGCTACTTGCCGGACCAATCATCGCGGCCGCAGATGCCGATTGTAGGGCTGTCATCCAAACGTCAGTCCTCCCGTTAAGGGCATTTCGTGAGACGCCGCCAAAAGATATCGGCCCTGGTTGGGGTAGGTGTATTCATCAGCCTGATGACCACCGCCTATTTCTGGGGCAATGTCCAGCGGGGGCTTTTACCCTGGGTGGAGGCCCGCTTTCCTGAAGCCCTGTGGCACGTCCCAGCGAGTGAGGCAGTGGTGCTCACCATTGATGACGGCCTCAGCGATCGCACCCCCGAAATCTTGAATCTGCTGGACCGCCACGGTGCCAAGGCGACGTTTTTTGTCCATACGCGATCGCTAGCAGACTACCCCAATGGCACAGAGCTACTGCAGGAGATCCAGAGCAGGGGCCATGGCGTCGGCCACCACATGCCGGAGGACGTGCCCAGCGTTAGTCTCACTGCCGAGGAATTTGCAGATGGCTTTCGGGAGAGCGAAGCGGCCTTCAATGTCCTGGAAATTTACCACCATTACTTTCGGGCGGCGGGAGGGCGCTACAACCGGGACACCATGCTGCCGCTGTTGATTGAGGCAGGCTATCACCCCCAATTTGTGATGGCTAGCTTTTTACCCTGGGATACCCATCTGCCGTTCCCTCGGATTTATGTGGAGCTGATGGTGCAGGGGATATTTCCGGGGGCGATCGTCGTGTTTCACGATGGCTTGCAGAAGGGAGAAGGTCGCCTCAACCGCACCATTGTGGGGCTGGAGCGATTTTTAGAGGCGATGAAGCGTAGGGGGTATCAGGTGGTTTCGTTGCAGATGGCGCGGGGTGATGGTTAAGGGGCGGCTCTGATAGACCATATCTATGGATAAAGGGCCTTAGTCTCTAGAGCCAACTGGAACCCTGATGATCCCAGCGATAAAATAAAGCCAACCTTATCCCATTGGCTATGATTGCCTCTCCTCACCCGCTTCTCACGCCAGAGGCTTATCTGCAACTTGAAGCCGATAGTGGGATCAAACACGAATACATCGACGGCGATGTTTTCGCCGTGGCAGGGGCCAGCGATGTGCATGTCACCATTGCGGGTAATCTATTCGCTTTGCTTCGTAGCCATATGCGAGGCAAAGGTTGCCGGGTCTACATTGCCGATATGAAAGCCCGTGTCGATGCTCGTAATTGTTTTTACTATCCCGATGTGATGGTCACCTGCGACCCCCGTGATAGCGAAACTGCGACCTACAAGCGTTTTCCAAAACTCATTGTCGAAGTCCTTTCCGACTCTACTGAGGCGTTTGATCGGGGGGATAAGTTTATCGAGTATCAAACCCTCGATACCCTTGAGGAATATGTGGTGATTAGCACCCGTCATCAACGGGTCGAGTGCTTTCGCCGCACTCCCGAAAACCTCTGGCTCTTGCAAACCTACAGCCCTGAGGCGGAAACCTTTGAGCTACAAAGCCTGGCGTTTAACGACACCCTGACAATGCTTTACGAAGATGCGGAATTAGAGTCCAACCCAGTGCCTCATTAGATATCAACGGCGTAATTTAGGCTCAGCTCATCCCCAGGCAAGCCGCGAATGCCCCAGTTGGCTTTGGGGGTTTCAAAAATCGTAATTTCGATGTCGTTAAGGGGAATTTGCAGTTCGGCATGGATGCTCTGCATCAGTAGCCTGAGCAACTGTTTCTTGGTTCCCACAGAGCGACCCTCAAACAAGCTGATTTCTAAAATTAAGTATTGCTCAGTGCGATCGCTCGGATAGTAAAAATCCTCGCGTTCTAGACCCATAAACCGATGAAACCGCTTCTCAGCCGGGAGCCCCAGGGCTGTTTGGGCACAGCGATGGATCACCTCCGACAATTGGGCCTGGATCGGTTTGAGTGAGGGGGCTAAGCCATAGATTTTGATTTGGGCCATGGGTTGTGTTGAGGAAATACCTCACAATATAGAGACTGTTGCTTAACGGGTGCGCCATTGGCCCTTAAATTTCCTGACCTCAGACGCGGCTGGGCGATCGCGCGGGCGCTGCTCTCGGTGTACTACGCCTACATGGTGGAATACCGGGCAGAGCTGATGTTTTGGGTGCTGTCCGGCACCTTCCCTTTGATCTTTATGGGTCTGTGGGCTAAAGCAGCTGAGGGAGGGCAGTTTGCCCTGGATTCCGCCACCTTTATCCGCTACTTTCTGGCGGTGTTCTTGGTGCGCCAACTCACGGTGGTCTGGGTGGTGTGGGAGTTTGAGCGGGAGGTCAACGAGGGCCGACTGTCGCCGTTTTTGCTGCAGCCGATCGACCCGGTGTGGCGGCACTTTTTCAGCCACGTGTCCGAGCGATTTGCGCGGCTGCCCTTTATTGCCGTGCTGATTGGTCTGTTTCTGTGGCTTTACCCCCAGGCGGCTTGGGTGCCTTCCCCCAGTCAACTGGCCTTGGGGCTGATTGCCACGGCCCTGTCCTTTTGTCTGCGGTTTATTATCCAGTACACCTTTGCGATGATGGCCTTTTGGACGGAGCGGGCCAGCGCGATCGAGCAGTTTTGGTATCTGGTTTACACCTTTCTGTCCGGCATGATTGCGCCCTTAGCGGTGTTTCCCGAGGCGGTGCAGAAGTTTGTGCTGTGGACGCCGTTTCCCTATTTGATCTACGTGCCTGCCAACATCTTGATCGGTCAGCCCACTCCCATCGGTCAGGGGCTGTTGGCGATTACCGGGTGGAGTTTGGTGTTTCTGGCCATTAACCGTTGGCTCTGGAAGCGGGGACTGCGGCAATATTCGGGGATGGGGGCCTAATGCAACGCTATTGGCGAGTCTTAAGGCTGTTTTGGAGTACGGCGATCGCGGCGGAGCTAGAATATCGCCTCAATTTTGTGATTGCCGCTATCAGTAGCCTGGGGTGGCTAATCGGCAGTCTGTTTGGACTGTTTTTGTTCTACCGCACCGGCTACGAATTCCCCGGCTGGAGCTGGGAAGAAGCCCTGGTGGTGCTGGGCATTTTCACGATGCTGCAAGGGTTTTCGGCCACGGCCCTGGCCCCGAACCTGAACCGGATTGTGCGCCAGGTGGAGCAAGGCACCTTGGACTTTGTGCTGCTGAAGCCGATTAGCTCCCAGTTTTGGCTTTCCACCCGCACCTTTTCCCCCTGGGGACTGCCGGACCTGATCTTTGGGCTGATCATGATTGCCTATGCCGGGTCGCAGTTGGGCCTGCCGCTGATGGCCTATGGGTTGGGCCTGCCGCCGCTGCTGTTCGGTTTTATCAGCCTCTACAGCCTTTGGTTTATGTTGGGGGCCACCAGCATCTGGTTTGTGAAAATCTACAACGTCACCGAAGTGCTGCGGGGCCTGCTGGAAGCAGGGCGGTTTCCGGTGGTGGCCTACCCTGCCGTCTATCGGGTGTTCTTTACCTTTGTGATTCCGGTCGCCTTTTTGACCACCGTCCCGGCCCAGGCGGGCTTGGGTCAGGGCAGTTGGGGCTGGTTGCTGGGCTCAGCGGGGCTATCGCTGCTGCTGTTACAGATCTCCCGTTGGTTTTGGCAGTTTGCCTTGCGCTTCTATACCAGTGCCTCTAGCTAGCGCGGATGCTTGGACGCGCCGCTGGCTGGGAATCTGGATAATGAACTGAGTGCCCTTACCGACAACAGAGACGCATTTGAGGTGGCCGCCGTGCCGCTCCGTAATGATTTGATGGCTGATGGACATGCCCAAACCCGTCCCTTTACCCGCTGGCTTAGTGGTAAAGAAGGGGTTAAAAATGGAGCTTTGAATCGATTTAGGGATGCCGGGGCCATTGTCTGAAATCGCTATTTCGACCCATCCTGAGGGCAGCACTGTGGTGCTGATACTAATCTGGCTCGGATTGTCTTCATTGATCTGGAATGTGCGTCTTAGGCTAATTTCCTCTAAAGCATCAATGGCATTGGCCAAAATGTTCATAAACACCTGATTGAGCTGGCTAGCATAGCATTCCACCAGGGGTAACTCTTCGTATTTTTTAATCACTTGAATGGCAGGATATTCAGGCTGATCCTTGAGGCGATGTTGCAAAATCAGCAAGGTACTATCAATGCCCGCATGGATATCGACGGCTTTAAATTCGGCCTCATCCATACGAGAAAAAGTCCGCAAAGACGAGACGATTTCCTGAATGCGGCGGGTGCCAACACGCATTGAATCGAGTAGTTTGGGTAAATCTTCGCTTAGGAAATCTAACTCTAAATCTTCAACTTCTTCCTGGATTTCTGGGGGCGGGTTCGGGAAGTGGTGTTGATAGAGCTTAATCAATCCCAGTAAACCTTCGATGTAGTCACAAGCGTGGCTTAAATTTCCTTTGATAAAACTGACTGGGTTATTAATCTCGTGGGCCACCCCCGCCACCAACTGACCCAAACCCGACATTTTTTCAGTCTGAATCATATGGACTTGAGCCAGCTTGAGTTCGTTCAAGGTTTTTTCAAGCATCCGAGCTTTCTGGCGGAGCTGTACTTCGGACTTCCGCAACTCAAGATCCACCCGATGGCGCTCTTCAACTTCTGCTTTAAGCTGAGTATTGAGTGCCGCTTGCGCTAGGGTTTGCTGTTCGAGCATTTCATTCTTTTGCTCCAAGCGACTGGCCATCTGGTTAAATGTTTCCGTCAGTTGGCCCACTTCGTCTTGGGCGAAGATCTTTGCCCGCTGTTGCAAATCCCCATTCGCGTACTGGCGGGCGGTAGCTTGCAGGCGTTTAATGGGTCTGATCAACACCAGGCTGAGCAAAACAGCTAAGCCAATATCGGCTGCGATCGCGATTAAAGTGATTACCCCCTGGGTCAACAGATTATTGCCCAGGAGTGCATTTAGGGCGCTTTCGGACGTGCCTCGCACCATCACGGCAACGGGGTCACCATCATGATTCAAAATGGCTTGCGCCGCCATTGTGTAAGTTTTATCGCCAAGCTGCTGTCGGCCCGTGACGGTTTCCCCTGAGGCATCAATGGCCGCCTGCAGTAAGGTCTCCTCCACCCCAACTGGGTTTTGGCGGGTAGTCGATACTTGATTGGGACTCTGTTCGCCAGCGCTGGCAAAGCTGATAATCGGAACAATGTCTTCAGAGGGGGTCTGTAGGTAGAGGGCACTATATCCGCCGCTCAGGGCCTCAACCGTGTCCTGGGCGATCGCCTGCTTACCGTTGACCACATCGCCGGAAATCAATGCCCCAATCACGGCGGCGGTGTCTGGATCCTGGACAGGGGTAACCGTATAGCGAATTAGGACATACGGGTCTGTGGGTTTTGTGGGGGCTCCTTCTCGCGTCAGTTCGGTTGCAGGCACATATTCACTGGTCTTAATTTGGATTCCTTGAGCAAGCACCCGTCGGACCAGATTGTTGGGATTAAACGTGTCACCGCTGCGATCGGTATTGGCATTAACAATAATCTTCAGGTCTCGCCCCACCAGGGTGGCATATTCAATATCCCGCGCCTGGATTTCATTTTGCAAAATAGTCCTAACCTGTTGCGATAAGTCAGAACTTAGGGGGATCGAATTAGCGTGCAGTTGGGTGGCTTCAACAATGGCTGTGTTATCGGATTGTCCCCGAAATCCAAACCCCATCTGGTTGATTTTGATGTTGTACTGAATTTCTGTAACAGCCAGCTCAGATTTGGCCTGCTGCACCAATTGCTGACGGCCTCCGGCAACAATCAAATAAGTACTAACCCCGACTAGGCCGACAACAGAAATCACCTCTGACGTCAATAAGCCCATCAACTGCTTGCGTCGGATGGGCAAATTACAGAACCACTTTATTGCTCCGACATGGCCTCGAAGCTTGGAGAATAAATTTTCTAGAGTGTAACTATGGCGAGAAGGTTTTGTATTTTTCACGCTCTTAGTATTTTTTATCTTTATGTAGGCACTCAGTGCCATCAAATGGGGATTTAAATTTTGAAGGTCAATACTACTGGGGAGCAACCCCGCGCAAAAACCATTAATTGCACAAGTTTAACGATTAACTGTGACATCTCTGTGACGATCTGTCTAGAAAACATAAAGCAGGTCAAATTTGACCCAAAACGTAAAGAATTATGTCATCTTCCAGGTCTTAAGCTTTAGTGAAAGACTGTTTGAATTCAGAAAAAACGTTGGGTTTGTAAGTTCTGTTCGAGAAAAGGGTCTAAGGAGATTTTCCGATAAGAATTTACCTTGGTAGGGGTAGGTCTTGTGCCTACCCTCCGCCAATCGCCCCTGAACACAAAGATTGCCTCCGGTAGGTTATCGAGGGCACCCACAAGAGGTGCCCCTACATCGGTTATCGTGAGGCGTAATGCAGTCAGGTATTTTCTTTTCAAGATAATGTTCTAAGTCCGGTGCTGATTTTCGGTGAAGAATCGACGCCAACGCTCAACTCAGGACGTAAACGTTAAAACCAAGCTCGGCATCAGCCGCTGCAGATTTCTCAAGGATTTGGTTTGCCATAGAATCGTGTCGGATCCCTGCAGAATGAGCTGGGCATTATCCTGTTGGCGTACCTTAACCACAAACATGGACAACATGCTGATGCCAGAGCTGTTCAAAAATTCCAGTGCCTTCAAATTGAGGGTGCAGGTCGTGTGGGTCTCAACCGTTTTGAGCAATAGATCCATAATCGGCTGATAAGCCTCTACACCGTCTAAGCGCAGAAACCCTTCGAAAAAGACCGTTGAAGTGGTCGGCTCAAGCCACACCCGATAGTCATCTGTTGCTATCCCCATTGGCTTTACACTCCTTGGCGTCCAACCGATTTCGGACATCTCACACCTTCAACTGGGCCATTACTTGCACCCGCGTCACGTCAGGATGCAGGGTTTGCAATTGAAAGCGCCATCCCAGCTCGGCGGCATAATCCTTCATCATGGTTAGTATCCCCAGACTAGAGTCTCCTGAACCCAGGGCTGTTTTCTCAAGTTGGTCGGAATAAAGGGTTTCGAGATCAGAGGTTAACAGCGTTTCAATGAACTGCTGGTAACGCGTAACGGCCTTGGGGCTGGCATGATTCGTCACTTCAATCACGATTTGCTCAGCGTAGAGCTGCAGCGTAATCGTGATCGGTAAGTCAGCCACCACGTCGCTGTATTTAACTGCGTTCTCCAACAGTTCGTTGGCAATGTAACTAATGGCCGCTCTGGCAGTGTCTTGACGGTTAATCTTACTGCCGGGCAACTCATCTCCAGGAAAGAATTGGGCAAAGTAATCGCCTAAGAAATCTGCAGACATGCCGTAGTTTTTCCAACGGCGGTTGCGGGGGGCGCGGGCAGGCGAAAACTGCAGGGTCAAGTACTCTTCGTTGGTAGGTAATTCGTCTAAGAAGGTCCCGTAAATTTTGACTCGGTCAGACACAGGCATCATAGTTTGCGCTCCTGGCATTCGAGGGCATGGTAAACAATGCGAACTCCTCACCGCCATATCGCGACAATAGCTCTAAAGTCCGAGGGATTGCTTTCGCTAAGATTTGGGCTACCTGTCTGAACACGGCATCACCCGCCAGAGGTTCTCTGCTGTCGTTGTTTGGATGGAAGGGATGCTTGGGACACACCGACACCTGAAATTTGAGATCTGCTGATTGGATCTACTTCACTGCTTCGTGGCGTTAAGGGGCGCATCGGGACAATTTTGGACAAGTAGAGACAGCAAATTTGCTGTGTGTGTTTAGGGGGTGTTTAAAAAGGGGGTAAGCCAGTTTTGAACGATACCGGAGCCCATCAGTAGGATGGCCGGGACCCTGATGCTACCGTCACTCTTCTGGGTAATCCATGTCGCTAAAGGAAGTCCCAAGAACTTTTAAAACCCCCTCTAAGAGTACTCCAACCTAAAAGTTATCCTGCACGACTGGCCCAGCACTAGACGCGCAGCTGCTTCTCGCAGAGTAGCTCTATATCCCCCCCCTCTGCGAGAAGCAGCGCTACGCCCATTTTTGGCAGAGGGGGGCTGTTGGCTTAGCCTGCCCAGAGGGCTTGGGGGTGTAGACGCAACAGCGGCTGGCAGGAGCACAAAAGGAAAAGAGACGTCTTCAAAGGTTGAAAGGCTCCGGGTTTACACAAGACAGCCATCTTAGAGACACTACGGGAAGGGTACTCTATATCAAGAATTGTCTTCATACGAATGTATAAATGCTGCCATCTTGGCTTGCAAAACTAAAGCCTCGGCGTGTCGGGCAACAGATTAGCTATGGGTACTTCGCTGCGATCGCGATCGGCGGCGCTGGCACTCTGACGGGCATGGTCATTGCCGATTACTTTCAAGGGCGAGGGGTTACCCAACTGCTGGATGCCCAGGCTCAAACTCAGTTCCTGAGTGATTTTGACCGCGCCGCTGACCAAGCCCAGATCCACGGCGTTCGTGCAGTGGCTTTTGCCGGCAAACCAGACCAACAGCAGGCTGAACTAACCGATTTGCGAGCGCAGTTAGCCACCATGGTGGTCATTCGTCAGGAGGTCAACACTTTTATTCAAGCTGATCCCGCCTGGTTGGCCGATAATCCTGAGCATCTACAGGTGCTGTTAGAAACCTACGAACAACAGCTAAATGAATATGCCGAAGCAATTTTTGCTGCGGTTCAAACAGAGAACCCTAAAGCCGCATTGCCCGATCTCTTAGCAGGGGAAACCACTGAATCTCTGGATCAATTCCATGATCAATTGGCCGCGTTGGTGCAAATTTCTCGGGGTCAAGAGAGTACGGCGACCAATGTGATGGAGACGGCTCAGGGCGCTGAAAAAGCTTTGATCTCGATCAGCATGGTAATCGCGGCTTTGGTCGCTGGATTTGTCGCCTGGCGGACAACGCGAGCGATTGCTATCCCTTTGAGCAACATTACCCGAACAACTCGCCGGGTGGCCGATCAGGCCAATTACCAACTTAGAGCCAAAGTGGGCCGCAATGATGAAATTGGCCTACTGGCTCAGTCTGTTAACCATTTGATCGCAACCGTAGCCGCTCGCACCCAGTCCTTAGAGCAAGCGGTCCAACTGGCCGCAGCTCAAAATCAGGATCTCGCTAACACCCTGGCTACTTTACAAAAGACCCAAACCCAATTGCTGCACTCAGAGAAAATGTCTTCTCTGGGGCAACTGGTCGCAGGCATCGCCCATGAAATTAATAATCCAATTGGGTTCATTCAAGGCAACCTTGCCCATGCCCGAGACTACGGCGAAATCCTATTTGCCGTCATCGATCGCTTGCAAGCTGCAATGGGAGAACTGCCTCCAGAGCTGGCCGATTACTTAGCCAAAGAGGATGTGGACTTTATTCGGGGTGACTTTCCTCAGGTGATTCGTTCTTTGCGCAATGGCAGCGATCGCATTGATACCCTGGTGCAGTCCCTCAAAGTCTTTGCCCGCTCCCAAGAAGCCTCCCTCAAGCCGACCAACTTGAATGAAGGTTTGGAGAGCACATTGCTGTTGCTCGAACACCGACTGAAGCCCCAGGCCAAACGCCCAGAGATTGAAGTTATTCGCTGTTGCGACGACTTGCCCACCGTCGAATGCTATGGCGGCCAAATCAATCAGGTGTTTATGAACATTCTGAGTAATGCAGTGGATGCCATTAGTGAGCGCTGGGCAACAACCTTCGACGACTGGCGGCCCCAGATCCTGATTCGGACCCTGCAGATCGATGAATCCGTTCGTGTTGAAATCCAAAACAACGGTCTGGCCATGCCTGAACCGGTTCAAGCCAAAATATTTGACCCCTTTTTCACCACAAAACCTGTAGGTGGGGGCGTTGGCCTCGGTATGTCAGTGAGTTACGAAATTATTGCTCAGCATCACCAAGGCAAATTGGACTTTATTTCGCCTTGGCAAGGTGAGATCGGTACAAAGTTCATGCTGACTTTACCCATCAGGTTCTCAACACCGCTAAGCCCTATTTGGGAAAAAGGACATGATGATTTGAACTCCTGCTCAACGTGAGCAGCGATCGCAATGACCACAGGGTCCCAACCGTTGCGCCTCCCCTCGAAACCCAAACTGCCCCAACAGATATTGCCAGCGACATCCTTTGCCATAAAGAAACTGCGCCATAACCCGATCCGAACGGGCTGAGTTTGAAGGTTTTTGCCCGCTTGGGGCAGGCGTGACCAACTGATAGTGGAATGGATCAGTCCACTGCAAACGACCCTGACTGTGGAGATAAGAAAGGGCGATCGCCCTATCCCGAAATTCTCGTTGTATGGCCGTGATATTTCCCTGCTTCGGAATCGAATGGCTTAACTGCAGAGCCCTTTGTTGCTGCTTTGCGGCCTGCTGTTGAAAAAAACGCAGGCGCTGTTGATCTGAGGGATCTAGCAAGCCCGTTGGCTCACTCACTAGGGTTAACGCTTCAGCCGGTTTGCCATCTCGTCCAGCCCGTCCCACCTCTTGAATGTATTCGGCAAGTAAAGCAGGGGCATGCAGATGGGCGACCCATCTGACCGCCGATTTATTTACCCCCATCCCAAAGGCATTGGTTGAGACCACAAACTGGAGCTGTCCTTTGAGCCATTGGGTTTCAATTTGACGCCGCCGTTCTCCCGGCAATCCGGCATGGTAAGCCGCCGTCGCATAACCTTTCTCCGCCAATGTTTGAGCCAGCGCTTCGCTATCGCGACGGGTGCGTAAATAGACCAGCCCCGACTTGCCCCTATGGCGCTGGATCAATTGCAACAACGCTTGCTGTCGCCCCCTGGGCGTCCAGGTCGTTTTCACCTGCAAATGCAAGTTGGCTCGATAGGGACTCAGACGCACTACGGTTGGCGTCTGCAAATTCAGCACGGATTGCAGGGTTCGCTGGGTAGCAGGATTCGCTGTGGCGGTAAAGGCAGCGATTGGAAAGGTGGAACCGGGAGGCTTTTGGGCCAGCAATGCCGGACGGACCACCCCCAAACGACGGTAGGCGGGCCGAAAATCATCGCCCCACTGCACCAGGCAATGGGCTTCATCCAAAATCAACCCGTTGATGACCAGCTCAGGTTGAATCAACCGCTCCCACACAGGAGGACTGAGCAGCCCTTCTGGGGAAAGGTACAGCAGCCGTAATTGTTGGCGTTCTAACGCGGTGAAAATCCGGTAGCGATCGCCCGATGACAGCTCACTATGCAGCGCCGCTGCCGCTAATCCCTTTTGTCGCAGTTCCTGCACCTGGTTTTCCATTAGAGCCACCAGCGGCGAAACCACTAAAGTGACGCCCGATTGCAACAGCGCAGGCAGTTGAAAGCACAGCGACTTTCCGGCCCCGGTGGGCAAAATCACCAAGGCATCCCGTTGTTCCAGCAGGGTACGCACAATCGCATCCTGGGGTGGCCTGAAATCGGCGTATCCCCACACCTGCTGAAACTTAGCCTGGACTGCTTGCCAGGAAGGCCTAAGGTGCGCCATTAATCGACGGACAGGAGACGCTGAGTAATGCAAAAATAACTAGAAACCTTGACATTTAGGCCTAATTTAGTAACAATAGCTACAGAATTAATTCGTTCATCTCTAGCTTCTTGATTCACTAGCGCTAGAGACGGAAGTAGGGAAGGGTTCAGCGATTGAGCCCAAATTCCCGAAGGAACGTACCTCAATACCGCTTAAGTTCTGTCCATTATTGAGGAAGCGACCCCCATGAAAATGAGTAACACCAACATCCAAACCTCTGCTTTAGGGCAGGTTTCTCGCCTAAAGATTCAGCATGATCGCCAGCGCAGTCAGCAGCGGCAGAAGTCTATGCTGATGCGGACCCTGGCCGATGTCGGCATCGAATAAAGTCAAACCATAGTTACGGCAAGGGGGCGCTAATACTAGCGCCCCCTTGCATTTGGCCTTACTTGGGATAACGATTCCTCAGCACGCTACCGGTCTTCGATCGAAGGCACCCGTAGCGTGCCTGCCTTCTCAGGTTAGAGCGTTAACCCAGCAGTTCCCCCTATTCAAAGAAGAAGGGGAAGTTATAACCCACACCCAAAATCACGCCGAGGCCGAAGTCACCAGTCACGCGCCAGTTGGTCTGGGCATTGAGGGTGAAAGCTCGGGAAATGGGAATATCAATGCCGCCATTAATTAGCAGGCCGGTTTCGCCATCAAAGGAAACATCCGCACCGACACCCCCAAACGGGTAGATAGCAATATTCTCGCTAACTGAAATCGGGTCGAAGTTATAAGTCAAAGGAATTGGCAAAGAGACCTTATCTTCGCTGATAACCAAGGAGGGGCGCAGTGAGAAGCGCGGTCCAAGGGAGACTTTACTAATTAGGGCAAAGCCGAAGTCCCCAGTGGCACTTTCATTGGAGTCAGCAATACCAATGTTGCCGCCCACCCCCAGGTAAAAAGGTGCGGCTCCCCGGTATAGAGGACGGGTGACCTGAGCCACTTCTTGACCTTGAGCCAATAAGGTCTCGTCAGCAACGTCGGTTGCTAGCAGGGTAGAGGCATCAGTGGCAACGGACTCGTCAAGTACCAGCGCTTCGCTGGTGGTGACCACAGGCGCGGCCTCAACAGCGCTCTCAGCGTCAACGATTTCGACCGGAACGGCAACAAACTCGCTTTCCTCAGACTCACTCAGATCCAGGTCAGCGACATCGATGGTTTCGCTGTTGGCTAGCGCGTCTAGCCCAACGGGTTCGGCTACGCTCAACATGGTGGCTGCATCCTCAGCCTGAACTGGGGCCACTCCAGTAAGAGCTGCCGCGATCGCAGCACTTCCTGCCATCAAAGAAATACGACGGATAGACGTCATGGTTATTCTTGCTCCTCAATCACCACGTGGGCATTATCCAACACACTCACAGGGATAACTAGGGGTTCTAGCCACCCATGGACAAAGAATGATTTGGCCACGGCTGGGTTCCCAGCTATTCCAAAATTAACGATGTGCGAAATTGTCAGCGATTTTATCACTGCTCCCTTGGAGAAGGCAGTCCTCTACCGGACAATAACCGAACAATCCAGATCAATTCGCAGTCGGGCAGCAAACCCATAGCCGAAGGAATACTGAAACTGCAGCACTAACAAGGTATTCAAGTTACAGCCATAGCGCCCGCTAAAGCGGCTAGCTTGCTGCAACCCTACATCGGTAGATCCCGCCAAGGGTCCGGCAATCAACCGTTTCACTTGGAGTCAAGAAGATGAAATTCTGTTGAGTTTTTGGGCAAAATCGCATATACCGCAACAAATAGAGTTAAATTATGTAAACGGCCTTTCAGGCTGGCACAGTAAAAATTGCTTGCTGGTAAAGCGTTATTCGGCTCTCCGCACTGACAATCCGAGGTTGTTCTTTGTACAGTTTCTTTACAGAGCCAGATGAGTAGTTACTTGATCTCGACCTTGCGGTGCATGGGCTTGAGATTTATCTCTGCAAGTGGCTGTGTTCTTTTCCTTGCACACTTAAACCACTGGGGGTCCCATGTTTGAGCACTTCACTAACACTGCGATCGCCGTCATCATGAAGGCCCAGGAAGAGGCTCGCCAAATGCAGCACAACTTTGTGGGCACGGAGCAGCTCTTGCTTGGCATCTTGAAGCAGGGACGCAGTAAAGCCGCCAACATTCTGAAAGGGTTTGGGGTCGAACTAGACAGCACCCGTGAAGAGGTGGAGGCCATCATTGGGCGCGGCAGTGGTAATCCGCCTGCAGAAGTACCTTTCACGCCGAAGGTGAAACAGATTTTTGAAAATGCCTTTCAAGAGGCCCGTAAGCTTGATTCGGCTTACATCGAGCCTGAACATTTATTGCTTAGCCTGACCCAGAGCAACGAGAGTGTAGCCTACCGGGTTTTAGAGAATTTAGGGGTCTCCCCTTCCCAACTGCGCACTCGCATTATTCAAGAGCTGGGTGAGGTTGCTTCCGTTGGGGCTAGTAAAGAGCGGGGCTCTCGCCGTGGCAAAAATGAAAAGTCTAAGAAGAGTGTATTGGCCGAGTTCAGCACTGACTTGACTGCCATGGCTAATGATGGCGGCTTAGATCCTGTAGTCGGTCGCAGCAATGAGATTGAACGCGTCGTTCAGATTCTGGGGCGTCGCACTAAGAACAATCCTGTTTTGGTCGGTGAACCGGGTGTGGGCAAAACCGCGATCGCCGAGGGGTTAGCTCAGCGCATCGTCAATCAAGATGTGCCAGAGGAGCTTTTCGATAAGCGGGTCCTCAGCTTGGATATGGGCTTGTTGCTGGCTGGCACCCGATTTAGGGGTGACTTTGAAGAGCGCTTAACGCAAATTTTGGCCGAGGTGCGTGCTGATCAAAACATCGTTTTGGTGATTGACGAAGTCCACACCCTCGTCGGTGCGGGTTCCCTAGAGGGGGGCATGGATGCCGCCAATATGCTCAAGCCCGCCCTGGCCCGTGGAGAAATGCAGTGCATCGGTGCAACCACGCTAGATGAGTATCGTAAGCACATTGAGCGAGATGCGGCCCTAGAGCGCCGTTTCCAGCCGGTGATGGTTGAGCCCCCCTCTGTGGAGGACACCATTGAGATTTTGCAGGGGGTGCGCAGCCGCTATGAGCAGTTCCACCAGATTGCTTTCGACGATGCTTCCTTAGAAGCGGCAGTGCGGTTATCGGATCGCTACATTAGCGATCGCCACCTGCCTGATAAGGCCATCGATTTGATTGATGAGGCCGGGTCACGGGTGAAGCTGCGCTATCGGGTTAAGTACCCTTCCAAAGAAATCAAGCAAGAGCTGAGACAGGTCAACCTTGATTTGGATGCGGCCCTACAGCGGCAGGACTTTGATGAAGCTCAGGAATTGCGAGATCGCCAACAAAAACTGCTGTCCCAAACCGAGCCGAATTCTGATGAAGCAGCGGCTTGGGTGCCGGGTACTCGCCCCGTGGTCGGCGAGGCAGAAATTGCTGAAATTGTCGCGGCTTGGACCGGTATTCCCGTCATGCAGATGACCGAATCAGAAGCCACTCAACTGCTCAATTTAGAAGATACGCTCCATGAGCGCGTCATTGGTCAGCACGAAGCCGTTGTTGCGGTGGCCCGCGCCATTCGCCGCTCCCGCGTGAATCTGGCCAGCCCTGACCGTCCCATTGCCAGTCTGATCTTTTCTGGACCCACCGGCGTCGGTAAGACCGAGCTGACCAAAGCACTGGCGTTGGCCCTGTTTGGCAATGAAGAAGCCATGATCCGCTTGGATATGTCCGAATTTATGGAGCCCCAAACGGTCTCGAAGCTGATTGGTTCCCCTCCAGGATTTGTCGGCTATGACGAAGGCGGACAGTTAACGGAAGCGGTGCGACGCCAGCCTTACACCGTTGTCCTAATGGATGAAATTGAGAAGGCTCACCCCGATGTCTTCAATATGTTGCTCCAACTCTTAGAAGACGGTCGCCTCACCGATGCCAAAGGCCGCACCGTCAGCTTTAAAAACACCCTGATTGTGATGACCTCGAATATTGGCTCTCGGGTGATCGAGAAAGGGGGCGGCGGTCTCGGGTTCGACATGGCCACCACTGATGCGGCCACGACGCAGTACAACAACATCCGCAGCCTGGTTCAAGAAGAGATGAAGCAGTACTTCCGCCCAGAACTGCTCAACCGTCTTGACGAAATCATCGTCTTCCGTCAGTTGACGCGAGACGAAGTCATGGAAGTGGCCGAAATCATGATGAAACAGGTCAATCAGCGACTCGCTGCCCGCGAGATGACCGTAACCATCACTGAGGCGTTTAAAGATCGCCTAATTGAGGAGGGTTATGACCAGCGCTATGGGGCTCGCCCCATGCGTCGCGCCATTTCTCGCCTGGTAGAAGATGCTTTGGCGGAAGCAATTCTGACCCAGACCATCCAAGAGGGTGATTCGGTCGTCTTGGATGTGGACGCCTCGGGTGAGGTGACGGCTCAACCTGAACGTCAACCAGCTTTAGTGGGCGCTTAAGATTCTGCTGATGGCGGTTTCATCTGGAACTGCCGTCACAACAACGTCCTATTTGCCAAGAAAAGCCCTGGATTTAAGTGATCCAGGGCTTTTCTGATGAACAGTCCCGCGACTGCCTGCTACAAGGGATTAGATTTCACCGGCGCAGTGGGACGAGTACGGGGTTTGCCTTTATTAATTTTGGGCGCACCAGGGCTGCGGTGAGGGCCAGAGGGAGGACGGCGTCCATGGGGCGATCGCTTCTTCTTCTTTCTCGGAGGCACAATCCCGATCGGGCGACCCTCTATCATCACGAGTTGCTTGTCCCGACGCTCCACATCCAGCTCCCAAAAATAGCCCACGGTTTTGCCCGTCAACTGACCGATAACGGTCAGACGAAACGCCTTAATGCCTTTCGTGTCTTGCTTATTGGTCTGGAGAATCTTAACCACCATCATCTGGCTATCTTCGTCATAGCTCAGAATCTCGCCTCGAATCGAGAAGTAATTCTCGTTGGAAATTGTTGCCGCTGGCGCACTTTCTTCTTTGGCTAGCGCATTTTCTTCTTTGGCTGGCGCATTTTCTTCTTCGGCTAGCGCACTTTCTTCCACAGATGGGTCGGGAGGGGCATCTGCCTCATCCTCTTCTGAGGATTTTGCTTGGGGATCTTCACCCGGTAGTCCTAAGGTTTCGGGTTCCCATACCCCCACAATTTGCAAGTGCAAATCTAGGGCCTGAGTCTCCTCATCCTGGCGGGTACGCGGGTACACCACCCAGAGATGGGGAATGTCCAAGTTAATGTAATTCTTGATCAGACTCGTGACCCGACCCAGGAGCACTGAATCGATTTCAGTACCGTTATCTGTAATCACATCTCCCCGATTGAACTGCTCCTCTTGGGGCTTATATATGCCTCGAACCAACCCAATGGCGCGATATTGACGAGGCTCACTGGGGGGCGAGATCGGTTGCGGGGGCTGAAACTGAGAAACAGGTTCTGGAGAAGGACTAGAAACCTGATTGACCGGTGCAGCCGCTTGGCTTCTAGGTTTGGGGCGCGGTTGAGGGGCGTTCAATTCCATGGATGGGCGTTTGGGTGATTTAAACTGAGTCGCCGCTGGAGACGACTCCGGTGGATGCTGCTCCCCAGAATTCATAGGTTCTCACCCCTCCTAAGCAAAACAAACGGATTGACCCATTAATCAACGGGCTTGGGACATGCCCTAAGGGTAGCACCCGAACCTAAGGCCGGCAGACGTTTTGGGCATTGTGTCTGGCCAGAAGACATATCCCGAAATCAGGAGGCGTTCTGGACCTTGATTGACTGAGTCCTTCAGTTATTCCACAGGTTACCCAGATTGATCCGCACAGTTCTGGCTGCTCAAGGACTTAAGCTGGATATCGATGGACCTACCTGATAGACCTCGCTGGCTTAGTCTGCCCAGAGTTGACTTTCACTAAAGCGCTAAAATGGGCACGACGATAGGGAGATAAAGGGCTATGGCCGGAAAGCGCAATCGTTGGTTAGTGGTCAGCGTTTTGGTCGTTGCCATCGGAGCGTTTTTAGCGCTGTCGTTACTACCGCTGTTTTCTGGGCGATCAACGCGCTATAACGCGGCCAGCACCAGCAGCACCACTCAAACCAATGGGGCGTCAACTGAGCTAGAAGATCGGGCTAGGAGCTATGAAATTGTCCTAGAGCGGGAACCCGATAATCAGACTGCGATTTTGGGCCTGGTTGAAACCCGCATCCAACTCGGGGACTTAGAAGGGGTGGTTGAGCCTCTAACAAAGCTCTCTGATTTGAATCCAGATGTACCGGAGTATCGGGTTTTGCTGGGACAAACCAAGCAGGCCCTGGGAGACTCAGAGGGTGCAGCGGAAGCCTATCGGGATGTGCTGACGAATCGCCCAGGGGAAATGACGGCACTGCAGGGACTGGTGCAGTTGCTGTTGGCGGAGGAGCGACCTCAGGCGGCGATCGGGCTGTTGCAAGATACGTTGCAAACCGCAGTGCAGGCCAATGACCTTCAGGCGGGCACTATCGATGTGGTCTCGGTGCGCTTACTGCTAGGGGAGGTCTATGTTCAGCAGGAACAATTTGAAGATGCAGTGGATCTGTATGACGAGGCCATTGCCCAGTCACCGGAAGACTTCCGCCCCCTTTTAGCTAAGGCCCTGGTTTTGCGAGATCTGGAGCGCGCGGATGAAGCGGTTTCTCTCTTTGCCCAAGCGGAGGCTCTGGCCCCAGATCAATATAAGGACCAGATTCGTCAAATGGCCGCATCCGGGGAGACGACGACTGAGATTGAAGCCAGCCCCACCCCTGAAGGAGAGCCAACTTTAGAGTCGGACTTAGAAGACGTGGAAAGTACGGAAAACGCTGAACCCTAGTGCACGGTTAATATTCAGGTGGGTAGCGTGGTGTCGAGATACAGAGCCCCAGGGCCTCGGTTATTGCGTGGGCCGCACTGCGTTTAACTCAAGCTACGACGTACACCATTCTTCAATAGTGACAGATCAATAGGGGTTTACCCCCATTAGGCATCGCCGCCCACAACCACATTGCGAATCCGTAGGCTGGGGCCACCACAGCCTACGGGTAGGCCGTTTTGACCGCCTTTGCCACAGCCCCCTGATTCATCCCAGTAAAAGTCATCGCCGATCGCCTCGATATCCGCCAGGGTGCGAAACACGTTGCCTGAAAGGGTCACATCTCGAACGGGTTCAGCCAATTTGCCATTACGAATCATCCAAGCTTCGCCAGCGGTAAAGGTAAACATTTCACCATTGGTCATGCCCCCCAACCAGTTACGGGCGTAGACGCCGGTCTGAATATCGGCAAATAGATCAGCGACAGGGGTTTTGCCGCGCTCGATCCAGGTATTGGTCATGCGCACTAAAGGCGGGTAGTGATAGTTAAGACAGCGGGCGTTGCCGGTTGGTGCTTCCCCCAGTCGACCGGCGGTTTCGCGGGAGTGGAGCCGCCCCACCAACACCCCGTCTTGGATCAGTTGGGTCGTGGTGGCAGGGGTGCCTTCGTCATCATATTGATAGCTGCCGCGATGGCCAGCGGGCGCGGCCCCATCAAAAATGTTCAGCCCCTGGGGACCAAACCGCCTGCCTAGGGTCATTACCTCTAAAATGTCGGGGTTTTCATAGGCCATATCGGCCTCGGAAAGGTGACCAAAAGCCTCGTGGACAAACAGCCCTGTCAAGATCGGATCCATCACCACATCGTAGGCGTTGCCTTTAACGGGGGGGAGATCCAGTGCCGCCACGGCCCGCTGGGCCGCACCCAAAACCTTGTCGTCCAGGTTTGCTAAGTCTTCAAAAGCCCGGCGAGAACCACTGGTCTCACGCCCCGTTTGCACAGTGTTGCTATTGCGGGCGGTGGCCGCGAGGCGCATTTCCATATCAGACCAGCGTTGGTCGATCTGCACCCCTTCAGAAGTAGCCAGCAGAATATGCTGCGTCACATCGTTGTAGCGTACGGAGGTGGTGGCAATGCGTGGATCAACCCCTTTCAAAATTTCGGCGTAGTGGCTGCAGAGTTCTTTTTTGCGGGTCAGGGGGACGTAGCGTGGATCGCTGCCGGTGAGCGGAAAGTGATAGGTGGTTTGAACTGGCTCAATTTCGGCCAAACAGGTTTCGTCGTCGCCCACTAAATGGGCTGCAGTGATTGCGGCCTCGATTTGCTCAGCAATATTGTGGAGCTGGTTGAAGCTGGAAAATCCCCAACCGCCCCGGTGGCAGGCGCGCACCTGCCCACCGAGGGAAAGCCCTTCGCTGAGGGTCTCGACTTTGCCCCCCCGCAGCAAGATGTCGGTGCCTTCGGACTCTTCTAGGCGAATGACCAGGTAATCGACGCGATCTCGATAGCGATCAATCAGCTCTAGGATTTGATCGGCGTAGCGATCGAATCGGGTCGCCATAAAAATCATCCTCACACCTCGCCCCCATTGTGCCGTCATAGGGCAGGGATTAGGAATTGCCCCGAAAATTAGCCATCGGCGGGCAAAATCCTGAGCCGGACCTGATGGGACAGGGGGCTTTCAGGATCCCCCAGTTGAACTTCTAAAGTTTGGCTGGTGAGGGGATCTAAATAGTCTAAAAGCTGCCGCAAGTTGGGGGTGCTGGCCCCGCTGTCGACATAGACTCGCTCAGCCAGTTTCGTGAGGCGATTCCAGGTGTTGTAGAGTTTGGCCACCGTCTGTTCCAATTGGGCGGCTTGGTGGACCATGTCGGCTGTGGCATTGAGACAGCCAATGCGCAGGGCCTCTTCTAAGGCAGTTTCCAGGGCCAAGTTTTCGGTATTGAGGGCCTGCACCTGCACCGCTGCCTCTAAATACTTGGCTAGATATCGCGCCTCAGCGGTGACTTGCTTGAGGGTATCTAGATCAGGATTAAGGGCCACCTCCGTTTTGAGGGTCTGCTGGTGGGGGGTGGGTAATTTCTCCATTTCTCGCACCAGGGGGGCGAGGTAACGGGTCGGCAGGGTGTTGTTAGCTGCTTTTTCTTTGACCTCTGGGGGGAGCAAGTCCGAGGTCATGGCGGTCCATTCGTCGGCCACTTGGCGCACCTCGCGGCGGGTAATTTGTTCACCGCGATGGGCAGCATCACTAATCAACTGCTGGACTTCTGGGGCGCATTGGGCCGTTTCCACAAAGGCCCGCTTACTAAATTGATTCACGTCCTCGGCTTCCAACATCCCGTCTGCCATCAGGGTATCGGCACTATTGGCCAGTTCAATCAGGCTGTAGGCTTGGCTTTTGGTGATTTCGCGATCGCGCAACCAGTTCATGAAGCCGGTACCGCGACCGTCGCCGCCTCGCTTTTCGCGATCGCGCACCGTTCGTAAGATGCGCCCCCGCCAGATATCAGTTTGTAAGTCAAAGCGATCGCAGACTTGCCAGGCCAACTCAATCCGCTGGCGAAAGTCTCCCTCAGAAATCTTGTCGTCCTCTGGATCGGGCAGTTCAAACTGCAGATCCTGCACTGGCGATAGGGTCTCAGCCAGCTGATCAGCAGTAAAACGAGCAGCGGTCATGGGCGGGTACTACCAGAATGGACGGCCCATTATCCCACGGCATTAACGTTATGCTGGCCTCAACAAGGGGGAGGCGATGACCCAATTGACCGGTTTAATGCAGTGGCTCGAAAACCACTGGGTGGTGCCAGCCTATGGCGGGGGGGTGCTGATCGGGTTGACGATTGTATTTTTTGGGGCGGCCACCAATACTCTGTCCGGCTGGCTCTATGTGCTCAGTGGTCTGGGGCTGGCCTTACTACTCCTAGCCGCTTGGCTACCGCCTCGATATTTAAGGGGCATTACCGCGCCCCGAGCCCCGATTCGGCCTACTAGTGCGGGCACTCCGTTGGTGATTGAAATCACCCTTGAAAATCACGGTAACCAGCCCAAACCGTTACTGCAGGTACGCGATCAAGTGCCCGCTCGGTTGGGCACTGTGCCAGAGCAGGCGATCGCCGTAATTGCCCCCCACCGTACCTATCGCTGGCCCTATGCGTTAACCACACCCCAACGGGGGATTTATCAATGGCTGGTGCTGTCACTGCGCACCGGTGCGCCCATGGGTCTGTTCTGGTGCCCGCGCCAACCGCGGCTCCCGCCCCAGGC
>JBHJIP010000133.1:0-2442 GCA_050043365.1 Leptolyngbyaceae cyanobacterium | reverse complement strand
TATCAGGTCCGGCCTCTGTAGTGCCATGACAAAGCCGACCAGCCAGAGCTGGTATCAGCATTTCCCAGCCACAGACCTAATCTATGCAGGCAAAGGACAAGCAGGCGCTTGCCAGAGGAGATCGTGCTTGATCATGGCGTTGAGGATAATCAATAGCTTGTGGGCACAAGCAATCAGGGCCACCTTCTTCGCCTTGCCCCGATTCAGTAACCGCTGATAGAAATCACGAATCACCGGGTTATAGCGAGTGGCCACCAACGTCGCCATATAAAGCGCCGTACGAACAGAGGCTCGTCCCCCGCCAATCATTCGTTTGCCGCGCATCTGGCCACTATCGCGATTAAAAGGCGCTAGCCCACAGAGACTCGATAACCGTTTCGACTCTAAAACCCCTAGCTCTGGCAACTCAGCCATTAACACCCCTGCCGTAACTGGCCCTAAACCCGGCACACTGGTCAGAATCGTCCTAGTACGTTGCCATTGAGCCTGTTGCTCTATGTGCTGGTCAATCTCTGCATTGAGCTCTTTGAGGCGCTGCTTGAGCCAGTCCAGATGCAAGTCTATTTCACGGGCCATTGAATCACTGACCATCCGCCGTCGGCTTTTCTCTGCTGTCATCATCTCCACCAGTTGACGACGGCGAGTCACTAACTCTTGAAGCGTTTGCGCTTCTTCTGTGGCCATCTGCCGCACTTCAGGGCGAATGACATCTGCAAAGTGAGCCAAGACCTGAGCATCTATCTTATCGGTCTTCGCCAAGCGACCGGTGGCTTTAGCAAAGTCACGGACTTGGCGTGGATTCACGACCACCGTTGCCAAGCCTAACTGTAATAAGGTTCGGGCCGCGAGTGCCTGAAAACCACCTGTGGCTTCTAGTACAATCAGGCCAATGGAAAAGCCCTCTAGCTGTTTGAGCAGTTCGGCGATACCGTCCTTGTCATTGGAGACTTGAAGGCTAATGCCCTGGGGACGGATATGGACATCAAGGGTCCGTTTGGAGACGTCAATGCCGACCCACTGGAGCACTTGCAATAGCGGTGTTGTCGTATTCATGGTCAATACCACCTTGTTTTACATCTGGTCAGTCTCGGCCTTGCTCGATGCGGAGTCTAATGCTCCTGGCGATTTTGCGAGTTACTTGCCTAGATGTGTGGCGACCCAAGCTACACGCGGTTTCTAACAACCCAGGGTGGGACGGTCTGCCACACCTTTTAAGATACAAGGGTGGGCTAGTCAACAACAAATTCAGGAAGATTCCTTAGTTGACCGTTACGCTTAATTTTGTAGTGGGTAACGTTGCGAAGTACCCGAAGACCGAACTTCACCTCGATTGACGCCCAAACCAGAAATCGGATAAAACCAAGATGTAACCAGGCGTCAAAAATTTTCGCTTTTTAACAGGTATTCGTGTTTAATCTGCCTTCAAGGCATGAATTATCAATTTTTAGCCCTTAAGGGCATTTGTTTTCTGGGGAGGGCAATAAGTGACTACGCTTACTTGGGGCAATATCCCCAATTTCGACAAAATTGGTCGCCAGGTTGAGATTAGTAAGGAAGTCTCATCCCCTGGTTTCCGTGAGTTATTTTTCCCAAAAGGTGAAATTAAGACTGAGGCGCAAGACTTCTTATTTCGTCGCATCATCGCTGTTAGCAGGGCGCTAGAAGACGAAATCCTAAATAACTGGGATACTCTTCCCGAACAATCTCGAAACAGATTGCAGGCCCTTGCTACAGCTTATTTCTGTAAAGGTGAGAGTAAGAGTGCTAAAAAGCCTGCTAAAAGGACGCTAACCAAGAGCCTATCGAAGGCTTACGTCTACATGGCTGCTTTCTATGCGCTAGTGACCGATACCTTGGACGATTTTTACTATGACGTCTCTCTGCTGGTGGAAGCTCACTCCAGTTTGATGCACACCATCTTGGATGCTGCCGATCAAGCCGATGAACCCAATATGGCTGCATTTCTGAAGTTCCTTGAGAAGGATTTCGAGAAGGGTGAGCCTGGGAACTGCATTCTCTATACGCAGGAGATGAGTGATCGATTCAACAGCCTGGTTGAAGGGGTTGAAGTAGATTAGTGTCGCCCAGAGTAGTTAATGGGTGGGAGATTTATTATCACCCCCTGTTTGATGAGCAGTTCCAGAAACTGACCGAGCAAGTCAAACAGTTATCCGAGAGACTCAGCGAGAAAAAATTCAAGAATCATCCTACCGCCAAGCGCTATAAAGCAATTTTAAACGCGACGGACAAGCATATTCCCACCGATCCGCTTGGCGATGAATTTGCTCTTACTGGAAACCTAGGTGATTTCCAAAAAAGACGATACCTGTAGGGGCAGGTCTTGTGCCTGCCCTCCGACGATCTCCCATATAACCACCGGTTGGCAGGCGAACAGATCGGTGATGAGGGCACCCACAAGAGGTGCCCCTACGTAGATGGCCG